>CALZHS010000129.1 GCA_945787265.1 uncultured Gammaproteobacteria bacterium
CAGCGCCGGATTGACGCCAATCCCGAGGTCGCCAATATAATTTGGGTGCTGGTTGTCGATAAAATCCTGGCAGCGAAACGAGTTGACGAGCGGGAGGGTATTGGCTGCGCAAAAATCCTGCAGCTGCTGGCGTGTATCCTCGCTCCAGCCACTGCCACCAACAATGACCAGCGGTTGCGCGGCAGATTCCAGCAGCTCTGCCATATGCGAAATATCGGCCGTAGCGGGACTGGTTGTGACGATTTGCGTGGCTCTTGCATCCGTGGCCCCGGTTTGATCGGTCAGCATATCTTCAGGCAACGCCAGCACTACCGGGCCGGGGCGACCGCCGGTAGCGATGCTGAAGGCGCGATTCATATACTCCGGGATACGTGCCGCGTCGTCGATTTGCGCAACCCACTTGGCGACTTCGGAAAACATCCGGCGGTAATCGATTTCCTGGAAAGCCTCGCGGTCGAGGTCCTTGCGCGCGATCTGTCCGACCAGCAGGATCATCGGGGTTGAATCCTGCATGGCGACATGCAGACCGCCACTGGCATTGGTGGCGCCAGGCCCGCGCGTCACGAAACAGATGCCGGGTTTACCCGTAAGCTTGCCCTCGGCTTCGGCCATGTAAGCCGCACCACCTTCGTTGCGGCACACGATCAGTGAAATTTCGCTGCGGTCAAATAGCGCGTCCAGCGCGGCCAGGTAGCTTTCGCCGGGGATACAGAAAATGCGCTCGACCGAGTTGATTTTCAAGGCGTCGATCAAAACCTCGGCGCCACTGCGGAACTTGTCTGGTGTCGTCACAACAACTATCGCCAATAAAAATGAATCGGGCTGTACCCCATTTATGCCGGCGTCGGATTTTGTTTTTTAGCGTCCGGGAACGAGGAACTCGTATCTTCGCCATGATCCCGATAAAAAGCAATGCCTGTCAAAGATTGAAGTTGTTGAGATCGGTTGGCCGAAAATCCCCCGCTCTCGCGCGAAAAAATGGATAGGCGAAGATAGCAGAAGAACTTAGAATCTCACGCATGAAGTCGACACATTTGAAAGGCTTGCTGATCACTGCATGTGGGGTCCTGGTGATTTCTCCCGATGGGCTGCTGACGCGCCTGATCGTGACGGATCACTGGACCATGATTTTCTGGCGCGCGCTGTTTCTGTCCTTTGGTATGTGGCTGGTAATCAGTTTTGCCTACCCCAACCGAGTATGGCAGCAGTATAGAACGATCAAGGGCCCCGGGTTATTGATGGTCACGGCCTATTCACTGGGTACGATTTCTTTTATTTTTGCGATTACGCATACCAGTGTCGCCAACACGTTAATCATCCTCAGTACCACACCTCTGTTCGCGGCTATTATCGGGCGTCTTTTGCTGCATGAGAAAATCCAGCCGCGAACCATCATCGCCATTTTGCTGGTGGCGACCGGGATAACGATTATGACGTCGGGCAGTGTTAATCAGCAGAACGGGTTGCTGGGGGACCTCGCGGCAATTCTGGGCTCGTTTTTTCTGGCCTGCGGCTTTAGCTTCGTGCGCCGTTTTCCGCAGGTTTCGGCATTTTCGGCAATATCCTGCAGCGGCCTGTTAACGGCATTGGTAATTCTGCCTTTCGCCGCACCGCTGTCGGTCTCCCAGGCGGACATGGGGTACCTGATGGTCATGGGTTTATACATGCTGCCCATCGGCACCGCGCTGATGTTTCTTGGCCCACGCTATATCCCGGCGCCCGAGGTTGGCCTGCTGTTGTTGCTGGAATCGATCCTGGGGCCGGTCTGGGTCTGGTTGGCGCTCGGGGAAGAGCCCGGGACCAGCACCTTGCTGGGTGGGGCCGTCGTCATATCAACGCTCGCGGTCAATACGATCTGGGCGTTAAAGTTTCCGCGACTTGAGCCTGCCGCAATCTAAACCTGGTTGTTCTAACCGTTTCGGGAGTGCTTAGCGATGTTTCGAGCGGCGGTTGAATTTCAGGGCGCCGCGCGCGCGCAGTTCCAGCGAACGCAGGCTGTAAAGGATGAAACGATTGATCGGTGTATCAAGATCAACTTCGTAGGCCAGGCGCACCACGGCACCGTTTTGAGCGTCGAGCTCCGATGGCCGACCTGCAATCAGGTCGCGCTGCATCGACGTAGTCGAATTTGGCGGTATGTCTCCCAGCGTGGCCAGCGTCTTGCTAACGCTATCTTCCGGCAGGTCGATTCCCTTGGTTCGTCCGAGCTGTAACACTTCTTCGATGGCTTCCGTGAGCAGGTCACGCGTTTCCGGCTGGTCGAGCAGAATTCCGACCGGCGCTCTCGACACCGCACCGAGACCACTCCAGGGTGTTATCAACATGAATTTCTGCCACATCGCGACCTGGATGTCTTCGGGAATGCTCGACTTGACACCGCTGCAGTGATTGAAGATCTCGGACAGCGCGTTAACGCGCGGATCGGGTCGATTGTCGAGGTGACCAAAACGAATCAGTGGATTACCGCCACTGTGCTTGATGTGCCCGGGGTTCGCCTGAAAGGCAACAATTGCGCAAAGCCCGCCCAGTACATTTTTTGCATCGAGTATACCGGCAAGCTGCTCCGGCGCCTCGATACCGTTTTGCAGCGGAATAACCAGCGTTTCCGGGCCGACCATGGGCTTCATCGCCCTCGCGGCTGACGGTACCTGCCAGGCCTTTACACAGCACAACACGTAATCGACGATACCGACTTCGGCGGGATTATTGGTAACGCTGACTTTGTCGATGCTGAAATCACCGGCGATGCTGCCGACCTTGAGGCCGCTCGAGCGTAGCGCCGAAAGATTTTCATTGCGCGCGATAAAGACGACATCCTGACCCAGCTGGGCCAGTCGTCCACCGAAATAAGCACCCACGCCGCCACTGCCGTAGACCGCTATACGCATCCTGTCTCCACTGAAAAAGATAGATTTATCGTTACATTATGGCGCAGTGTCGTTGTTTTGTAAGAAAAATTCCGGAACCGGCTTCACGCAAAATCGAAAATTCAGCCGAAGAGGCCTGTTCTGGCCCCGCAAATTGCAGCCGGGACCTCGGGGAAACGGTCAGAAATCCAGGATATTATTAAAAATGGTAATACATTCCATGTAGCGGAAATTATAATTTTTCAAAATTAAATGCATTAAATTCAAAGATATATAAGAAAAAATTAATCCTGGCTACCCATTTTGGAATATGTTTTTAAAACAAAATTTGTCGTTTTTGGATATGTTTCTTTAACCTCAGGCTGGTAGATTACGCGCCATGACGAACCAGGTTACCAATATCGCCCGCAAGCGCGGCAGACCCCCGGGACCGAACAATCGAGCCGGTGACGGCAAGAACCAGTCTTTAATCCGGGCTTTAACGCTGCTCGAACGCCTCTCTGAAACACCAACCGGGCTGAACCTGACTGATCTGTCGTATCAACTCGGCATGCCTGCCGCGACCGTGCATCGCTTGCTCAGCACTTTTGAAGAGCTTGATTTTGTCGAGCAGGATGCCGAGCAGGGATTGTGGTTTGTGGGTTTGAAAGCCTTTACCGTCGGCAACGCGTTTTTAAACCGGCGTGACCTGGTATCCAGCGCCAGGCCGCACATGCATGCGCTGGTTGAGCAGTGCGGAGAAACGGTAAACCTGGGCGTAATCGATAACGGCGAAGTGGTATTTATCAGCCAGGTCGAATCGCAGGAAGTGATGCGCATGATTGCGAGGCTGGGTAGTCGTTCTCCCATTCACGCTTCGGGTGTTGGCAAGGCCCTGTTGGCGAACATGCCGGAACAGCGGGTCGCAACCATATTGCAGCAGCGCGGCCTGGCACGCTACACCGATCACACGATTGATAATCTAACCCAGCTGCGTGAAGAGCTCGAGCAGGTGAGAAAGCTCGGTTACGCGCTCGATGATGAAGAACATGCCGTTGGCCTGCGCTGCGTGGCGGCAGCCATCTTCGATGAGAATGGCCAGGCGCTGGCGGCGATTTCGCTATCAGGGCCAAAAGCCCGCATCGTGGATAAACGTTTGAGTGAGTTCGGCAATGCGGTCCGGCAAACAGCCGATGAAATAACCCAGGCGCTGGGCGGTTACAGACCGGCCTGAGCATAAACTGTCGTGTCTCAGATTCGAGAGGTGCGGCGAAACGATTTTTAAATAAACGAGAGACGAAGCAAATGTCAGCACAACCAGACTTTAACCAGAAAAAAGCAGAGGGCCGTGAAATGTTCCCACAACTTGAGATCCCCGAAACGCTAGCCGCGGGACCCGGACCCGGTAATACCGATCCGCGGGTACTCGCGAGATTTGCAGCGGCCGGTGTTGCCGACCATATGCAGGCCGACGTCGTGCGCGGCATGAAAGAAGCCAAGATAATGCTGCGGGAAGTATTTGGCACCAGCAATGCCTACACCTTTGGCGTTTGCGGTACCGGCTGGGACGGGCTGGACTGCGCTTTTTCACCCATTCTTCCGGGCGATACCGTGGTTGCCTTTGTCAACGGAACCTTCAGCGGCATCGACGATTTCAACATTCGCCTGAAGGCATCGACACCGGAAGACCTGGCCGCGGACCCGCTGAATCCGAAACCTGCCAACGTCATTACCGTTAACGTTGCGCACGGTGAATCTGTCAGCGGCGAAGTGATTGAAGCCGCGCTGGCCGAGCACAAGCCGATGTGGGCGTTCATGGCGCATTATGAAACCGGCAGTGGTCGTATTAACGATATCCAGGGATTTAACGACGCCTGTGCCAAACACGATGTCATGGGGATCGTGGATGCAGTCTCCAGTCTCGGAATCGGCTACTTCAATATTGACGATTACCCGGCCGTAACCACCTGGGCCTCCTGTCCGCAAAAAGGAATACTCGGGTTGCCTTTAACCTACGCACCGGTCAGTTTTAACGACAAGGTTATCGCCCTGCTCAGGCAGCGTGGTTGCTATACCTACGTGCATCATCCGATCCTCGAAGCGCGTCACTGGTGCATCGTCGATGGCGAGGATGTCGAAACCGCGTCCTATCATCGCACCCATTCGGGTTATGCGGTTGCGTCTTTCCACGAAGCCCTGCGACTGTTACTGCTGCACGGCCGCGAAAAGAAGGCTGCCGATTACGCCTTTTATGAAAAAGGTTTGCGCGACTCGATCGAGGCAATGGGTTGCAAGGTGACCTCGAATATGCCGAGCCTGGTGGTATTCGACCTGCCCGAGGCGTTCGAGGGCAAGGAGAAAGAACTCGTCACCGGCTGTCGTGCGGCAGGTTTCGCGATCTGGAACACGCTTTCGGAGCCAGCGCAGATTCGAATCGGTATTCTTAACCAGTTAACGGTCGAAACCATGAACGAAATCGTCGGCCGCTTCGCCGATGCGATGATCGAAATGGGTGCCGAGGTGGATAAAGGCAAGATCCTGGACGATCTGAACAGCTATCTCAGCAGTCGTTAAAATCTTCGGGTAGTGCAGAAACGCCGGCTTATGCCGGCGTTTTCTGTTGCGGACGCCTAGAATGCCATGCCACGTGCGCTGACCGGCCACAGACACTCAACCCTGTTGTCACGAATCCCGACATACCAGTCATGCAGGTTGCAGGTGGGATCGCAATGTCCGGGCACCAGTTTCAGCTTGTCGTTCAGCCTGAGCCGGTTGCCGTTGTCGGCAATGACTCCGTGCTCATCCGAGCAACCCACGTACTCGATATCGTCGCGTCCGTAGACGAGCGGTAGTCCCGAATCGACGCTCATCACCTTGAGACCGGCATCGCAGATAGCGTCATTCGGTCTCGTCTTGGACATGATCGAGGTCCAGATGAAGAGACTGTTCTCGAACTCAGAAATCTGTTCACCCTGCCGGTCGAGCACGCGCTGGTAGTCGGCATCCATAAAGATATAG
>CALZHS010000130.1 GCA_945787265.1 uncultured Gammaproteobacteria bacterium
TCATTACGCCATCGGCAAGGACAATCGCTACGACCTGCAACGTGTTATCGACTCGGTTCAGGGTGCCGACATCATCGCGCTGCAGGAAGTCGAAAGAAATTACGGACCACCGGATCGGCCCCTGCAGCCCGAAGATATTTCCACATTGCTGCCGGATTACTACTGGATCTTTGACGCGGCTTTCGACATCGATGCGAGCGAACAGCGTGCAGATGGTACGATTCTCAATCGACGGATTGAGCATGGACAAATGTTGCTCAGTCGATGGCCAATTTTCAGTAAACGATACTATCCACTGCCCCGCATCAATATCGAGTCTGAATTCAACATGCAGATGGGCGTGCTCGAAGGCGTGATCGATACATCGCTCGGTGTGCTGCGCGTTTACAATCTGCATTTTGGTTCGGTTTCAAGCGAGGAACGCGAGCGCCAGGCCCGCTTCCTGGTTGCGCGGGTGCGGGACGCACCCTCCGAGGGTGGTGCCTGGACCGGCCCGGTCACGGCTGCGGCTGAGCGCGACTGGACCGCCGGTGCGACCCTGGCACCGATGCCGCAGAGCGCGGTTGTTCTGGGCGACTTCAATATGCATCCTGATAGCCCGGAGTACAACATTATCGCCACCGCAATGACGAAGGGTAACGAGCCGTTACTGACCGATATCTGGGCGCAAAAAAATCCGGGCAGTCGCGTTATGACCTGGCATCCGAATCCCGGGCGTCCCGAACACGAGCACAGTGCCTGCCTCGATTACTGTTTTACCACCACCGATCTCATCGCTCGAGCCCGGGCCTGCTGGGTTGACGAGGCGGCCCAGGGGTCTGATCATCAGCCCCTGTGGATAGAATTTGAAAAAGGAGCAGGCTAATGGCAGGCAATAATTCTGCAAGCTTGATGAAAGCTGTTCGAGCGGGTGAATTCGTGTTGATGGATGGTGCCCTCGGTACCGAGCTTGAACGGCGTGGCGTGCCGATGGAAGGCACCGCCTGGAGTGCGCTTGCAGTGCGCGATCACGGCAACGTGATTCGCGAAGTGCACGAAGATTATATTCGGGCAGGGGCGAAGCTGCACATCGTCAATAGCTTTGCGCTGGCGCGTCACGTGCTTGAGCCGGTGGGTCTCGGAGACC
The DNA here is from genome assembly GCA_945787265.1 of uncultured Gammaproteobacteria bacterium. Classification (GTDB taxonomy): domain Bacteria; phylum Pseudomonadota; class Gammaproteobacteria. Next base: position 1,127 of record CALZHS010000130.1, read on the forward strand.
AGTTTGAGCATCTGAATCGGCAGGCCGTGGTTTTATGCGACGATGCGGTAGCCAGATCGGGTGTTGATCGCCGTGCCCTCTGGGTAGCGGGCTCAATGTCGACTTTTGCCGCTAATTCCGATCGGTCACTGTTGCCCGGTGGCGAGGCCCTGGTTTCGAATTACCGGGACCAGGCCCGGGTTCTGCATGATGCGGGCGTGGATTTGTTTGCGCTCGAAATGCTGTTTGATATCGATGTGAGCCTGGCGATGTTTGAGGCGGCCGCCGGATTTGAGCTCCCCGTTATCATGGGTTTCACCTGCAATCTGACCGATAGTGGCGAGCCGGGAGTACTAACCGCGAGTGGAACGGGTTATCCGGGGATGCCCCTCGAGCAAGTTCTGAGGACTGTTATTGACAGCATTGATACGAACAACGTGATTTTTTCGATCATGCATTCCGAAGCAGAGACCACCGATGCCGCCCTAAAGGTATTGAAGGCCAGCTGGGATGGTCCAATCGCGATCTACCCGAATTCAGGGCAGTTCATCGATCTGCGCATGCAGTTCGACAGCGTCTGCAGCCCGGACGAATTTCAGCTTGCAGCGAGCCGCTGGGTTGATGCGGGTGTGCAGATAATCGGTGGCTGCTGCGGCATAGGGCCCGCGCATATTGAAAGATTGAACCAATCGACCCACGCTTAGCAGGTGATTCGCTGAAGGGTGTAGGATGCGAGAACCATGAGGGGAGGTTTTAGTCCAATTTTCATGAGACGATCAATTGTCACTCTGGCCGTGTTGCTGTTAACGGGTTGCCTGTTGCTCCCGGCCCACGCAGCCGTCGTGCATAAATGGATCGATGCCAATGGCCTAACTCATTATTCGGACACGGCACCCGGGTCTTCTGCAACACAGGTATCGATGATCGACATCCCTGAGCGTAATTTGGTAAAAACCGATGTCGATAGCGACTATTACTCGATCAAGAACCAGTGGCAGCGTTTATACAAAGAGCGTCTCGAGAAACAGAAGCTTGAGTTGGAGAAGGCCAGGCAAAAAGCCGAGCTTGAAGTGTCAACCCCGCAAGTCGTCTACATTAACGAGTCGCACGAAAAGCGATATGCTTTTGGTTACCTGGGCTCGTTGCATCGCCGCCATGGCATCAATCGCTGGCATAAAAGGTACAAACATCGCCCTGGCTATTCGCGTAAAAGAAACTATCGCGGTAAAGCCCCGATCGGGTTACATGCCGGGCGGCTAAAGCTGGGTTCTTACAGGCTGTCGCGGTAACTCGTCCGCTCTAGTCGACGACGATCAGTTCGCGCGCAACGTCGCAGAGGCGCTCGCCACCGCTTTCGGTGACCACGAAAGGCTCCGAAACCGCGGCGCCAAAGTCATCAAGCCAGACGCCGGATTGAAAGTGAAAGCACATCCCCGCCTGCAGCTCGGTCGTGTCTCCGGGGCGCAGGCTCGCGGTACGCTCGCCCCAGTCGGGAGGATAGTTCAGGCCGATAGAATACCCGACACGACTTTCCTTGCTGTATCCATTCCGTTTCAGAACATCCTGCCATATGGCCTCGATCTCCGCGCAGGTTGTACCGGGCTTCGCCGCGCGCAACGCGATGTCTCCCCCTTCGATAATGACCTCGGTCAGTCGCGATACCTCGGCCGGCGGCTTGCCGATGTGCGCCGTCCGCGTTAACGGGGCGTGGTAGTGGCGTCTTGCCGCACCGAGCTCCATCGCGATCAGGCCACGATCTGGCAGCGGTTCGTCGGTCCAGGTCAGGTGTGGCGTACTGGTTCCTTCGCCGACCTGAATCAGCGGGCACAGGCTGGTGTAATCGCCAAACTTGTTATCGAACCCGGTAATTTGCGCATGGTAAACCTCGGCAATAATTTCAAACTGGCGTACCCCGGGCTTCAGCCTGGCGAGCGCCTGGTTCATGGTGTCGGTGACGATGCGCCCGGCTTCTCGCATGTAAACCAGTTCGGCTTCGGATTTGACCAGTCGAGCCCAGTTAACGAGCCCCTGGTTATCCGAAATGGTCGCATTCGGCAAACCCTCGACAATGTGCTGGTGTGCACGTGCCGTGTAGTAATGGGCGTCGAGCTCTACGCCGATACGTGCCGAACCCCAGCCGCGCGCTATTACCAGCTCGCACAGCTCATCGAACGGGTGCCTGACCGGGTGATGTACCAGTGGTTCGGAAAAGCCTACGATGTTTTCGGCGGGCAAATCGGTGGTGATATGGGCCGACTTCGCATCCTGGGCGCGTCCGAACCAGATTGGTGATGCTTCTTCGAGGTGTACCAGGACCGCCTGGGGCGTATAGAAAGACCAGCCATCAAAGCCGGTCAGCCAGCCCATGTTGGCCGGGTCCTGGCAGATCAGCAGATCAAAACCTGCAGCCTCCATGCGTTGCTTTACGTTCGCCACGCGCTGTTCGAACTCTGCTTTTTGAAACGGCTTTTTAAAGCTCATCTTCTCCACCGGTCGGTTTACCCGTCGGCAATAGTACCCGAAAAACTCAAATTATTTACATGCCGAGACGATTTGCTTGATTACCGGGCAGGCTGTGTTTAGGATGCGCCCCGGTAACATGGAATAAATGACCGGGGAATCCATAATGATGCGCAAATATCTGCTCAGCTTGTCTCTCGTGGTGCTATCTGGCGCTACAGTCTCACCGTTAATGGCCGATGAACACCAGCCGTTGCTGGATCGAAACCTGTTTTCGATCGGGGTTGGTATTTCCAGTAACTCGATCGACACCCGGAAAAATGACGAAGACGACGAAATCGGTTTCCAGTTTTTCGGGGCTTACGACTTAACCGAAGTTAACCTGATGGAGGGCGTGAACAGCTCGGTTGAATTCGGTTTGATGGATTATGGATTCAAGCGCGATAGCACCGGGGTCTGGGCAACCTATACGGTTGACGGGATTATCAGTGGAGACCTGGGTTGGTTGGCGCGTGCGGGTTTTGATATCGGCGACGATAATGGCCTTATGTTCGGCGCGGGGCTTGGTTTTATCGTTGATGAGAAATCGGAACTTCGTTTCGAGTATGTAGCTCGTGACGAGGTGGATTCATGGCAGTTCAATTTTCTGTACCACCTGTAAAGCTTCTGAAAAACAATACCTGCCTGACTCAGAGGGAAAGTGACAGGATTCTGACGCCGTCCTCCAGTCTGGTTTCAAGCGGCAGGCCGGTTTTACGCAGCAACTTTGACATACGATTGTTCTGTGCAAGCACGGTGGCGTCCAGATGACGAATTCCCAAATCGCGCGCGCCGTCGATGAGGTGAGTCAGCAGTATTTTGCCGATGCCTTTACCCTGCATTTCATCGATAACGGTAATGGCCATTTCCGAGTGATCGGGCCTTTCCTGGCTGGCCACGAACCTGCCGACACCCACCGGGCTGCGTTCTGAACCAACTTGCAGTTCGGCCACCACGGCAACATGTCGCAGAAAATCCACCTCGGTAAAATAGGTGAGTTCCTCCGGGGTCAGGTCGCGCTTGATGCTGAAAAATCGGTCGCGCACCGAGGTTTTGCTGAGCTTGAAAAATCCCTCGCGTAGTTTTTCGCGGTCGTCTGGCCGGATGGCGCGCAGATACAGGAGCCGCCCGTCAGGCAAGGTCGCCGTGGCCTCGTAAGCTGCATTAATCGTTGACATCAGGCTATCTTATTCGCATTTATGCTGCAGTGCAACATTGCATCTAATCAAGCTTCACCCGCACCAGATCGTGTCGTCTTGACGGCCTTGTTGGACGCTCCCGGGCATAGGTTTTTACCCGGTTTCCTGATAACGTGGCGCAGCCCTGAAGCTGCACGACCAATCATAATCAATGCTTGTTGACTATTGGCGTTTTGCCCTGTCGAATCCGCGTTTTCTCGGCTTCGGTTTTTTCCTTGCGTTCATGTCAAGCGCGGGGCAAACCTATTTTATCGGCGTGTTTGGTGCGGGAATCCAGTCGGATTTCGGCCTCGATGCCGGCAGCTGGGGTCGCACCTACATGATCGGCACCCTGGCGTCAGCCCTCGTTATCAACTGGAGCGGTGCGTTGATCGATCGACTCGATCTGCGCGTGTTCACAACGCTCGCACTGCTCGGATTGAGCTGCGCCTGCGCAGTGATGGGTTCGGTTACGTCACCGTTGCTGCTGGTGGTGGCGATTTTCATGTTGCGGCAGTTCGGCCAGGGACTGAGCAGTCACGCTGGTATCACGTCGATGGCGCGCTACCACAGTGCCGACCGCGGCAAGGCAATTGCACTTGCGGCGATTGGCTTCGCGTTTGGCGAGGCCCTGCTGCCGGTGCTCGGTCTTTACACTTCGCAACTGTGGGGCTGGCGTCAGACCTTTTATATCGTTGCCGCGGTCGTACTGGTTTCGATACTGCTGGCCCTGTGGTTGCTGAAAGGGCATCGCCAACGTCATGCTCTGCATAACGAGGCACTCGAAAAGCAGGAGCGCGAACCAAATGTCCGTGGCGACTACACGCGACGCCAAATGCTCTCGGAGGCGCGATTTTATTTGATGCTGCCGGCGATGATCGCACCGTCGATGATTGGTACCGCGCTATTCTTTTTCCCTTCTGAAATTGCAGATGCCAAGAATTGGAGCAGCCTCTGGTTGACCGGGAACTACTGGCTTTATTCGCTGGTGTCGGTCGCAACCACGATCTATTCAGGCGTTTTGATCGATCGTTTCAGCGCGCGGCGCGTGGTGCC
>CALZHS010000131.1 GCA_945787265.1 uncultured Gammaproteobacteria bacterium
CCACCTGGAATAACGCGTTGGGCTCTTCCGAGCCGGCGCTCATGACGCCGCGCGGGCGATGATATTTCCAGCTGCGGCCAATCATGTGAACACCGTTGGCGAGCAGCGCCGAGCACAGCGTATCGCCGGCCAGGCCGGTATAGCGCTTGCCATTAAAGGTGAACCTGATCTCCCGCTCACGATCGACGCGCCCACCCTGTGCGGTTCGGAATGGCTGACTCACTTGTTGCCTCTTGCGGGAGGCTTTTCACCAATCTTGTAGGTGCCCTTGATCTGGTAGGTCACAGTATCGCGCTCGGCGTTGAAGTAGCGACGGCAACCGGCTGCGTGCAACCATTGTTCGCGGTGAGCACCCTTGGGGTTGTTGCGCATGAACAGGTAGTCGGCCCATTCCTCGTCGCTTAACTTGTCGGTTTCGAGCGGTCGCGCGATATGCGCTTCGCCCGCATAAGAAAACTCGGTCTCGTCACGCTCGCCGCACCAGGGGCATTCGATCAATAACATGTCGCGGGCCCCACTAGTGCGCTACACCGGCAGCGCCGTGCTCATCGATCAGGAATCCGCTAACGAAACGATCCAGCGCAAAGGCCCGATTGAGCTCATGCGGTTCGCCGGTTGCGACATTATGCGCAAACACCCAACCGGACCCCGGGGTGGCCTTGAAACCACCGGTGCCCCAGCCGCAATTGAAGTACAAACCCTTGACCGGGGTATTACCGATGATCGGACAGGCGTCGGGCGTGGTATCGACGATACCTCCCCACTGGCGGTTCATACGCACGCGCCTGAAAATCGGGAACATTTCGCAAATCGCCGCAACCGTATGTTCAATCGTCGGGAAACTTCCGCGCTGGCCGTAGCCAGTGTAGCTGTCGATGCCGGCACCGATAACGAGATCACCCTTATCCGATTGGCTGATATAGCCATGCACGGCGTTTGACATGATGACGGTATTGATAACCGGCTTGATCGGCTCTGATACCAGTGCCTGTAGTGGATGACTTTCGATCGGCATACGAAAACCGGCCATGTCGGCCAGCACCGAGCAATGTCCGGCAACCACCACGGCTACCTTCTTCGCCTCGATCTTGCCGCGCGTGGTTTCGACCCCGGTAACCGCCCCGTTTTTCTGGCGGATGGCGGTAACCTCGCAATTCTGAATGATATCAACGCCGCGCAGATCGGCACCGCGAGCAAAACCCCAGGCCACGGCATCGTGGCGGGCGACCCCACCACGCGGCTGAAACGAAGCACCAAGAATCGGGTAGCGGCAGCCCTGGTCGATATTGATTTCGGGTATGGCGCGCTTTATCTCTTCGGGGGTGACGACATGTCCGTCGATGCCGTTCAGTCGATTGGCGTTGACGCGCCGATGGATATCGCGCATGTCCTGCAAGTTATGGCCGAGGTTATAAACCCCGCGCTGGCTGAACATGACATTGTAATTCAAATCCTGGCTCAGGCCTTCCCACAGCTGCATCGATTTTTCATACAGATGCGCGGATTCGTCCCACAGGTAGTTAGAGCGTACGATCGTGGTGTTACGGCCGGTGTTGCCACCGCCGATCCAGCCTTTTTCGAGTACCGCCACGTTGGTGATGCCGTGCTCTTTGGCAAGATAATAAGCGGTTGCAAGCCCGTGACCACCACCGCCAATAACCAGTACGTCATACTCCGGCTTCGGCTCCGGGCTGCCCCACGCGGCCGCCCAGTTTTCGTGGTAGCTGATCGCGTTACGCACCAGTGAAAAGATGGAATATTTGCTCATGACCAACCTGAATTTTCGAGGCGCGTAGCATATCAAGCCTGGCGATAGCGGGTAAAGCGAAAAGCAACGGCTGCGCTCGAGGGGTCGGATCAAGTTAAATCAATGGCGCATTTGATACAGGCCGCCCTGGTTCCCGAAAACAGTTTATTCGACTAGACTGCTGGCCTCGTTTTTCGGATTCAACCCTTCCGATGATCCACAGGAATTCCACTGCCAGTGCGATGGCGATGATGATCGCCGCCATGCTGATGCTGCCCGGCATCGATGCGATTGCAAAATGGCTGTCCGGATCGGTGTCTTCGGGGCAGGTTACCTGGAGCCGCTTTTTCTTCCAGATCATTCTGATGTCTCCGCTGTTGCTGAGAACGCGCGGACCGTGGTTAACGCCAACCCTGGCACTGCATGCCGCGCGCGGTTCGCTGATCGCGTTGGCGACGCTGTTTTTCTTTTCCGGGCTTGCCTACCTGCCGCTGGCCGACGCAATCGCGATCTTCTTTATCGAACCCCTACTGGTCACCCTGCTATCGGCCCTTTTTTTCAAGGAAGCAATCCATTGGCGACGAATATCGGCGATCAGCCTCGGTTTTGTCGGCGCATTGATCATTATTCGCCCGACCTTCAGCGAAGTCGGTTACGCGGCCCTGTACCCGGTTGCCGCGGCGTTTTGTTTTTCTTTCTATATCGTATTGACGCGCAAGCTGGTCAGGCACGAGGACCCGATTCGCCTGCAATTTTTTGCCGGTGTATTCGGCTGCCTGGTCATGAGTCTCGCACTCGCGTATGGCAACAGCCAGCAGGTTGCGATACTGACTGCCGCCTGGCCGACGCTTCATCAATGGTTGCTGCTCGGCGCGCTCGGACTCATTGCAACGGTCTGCCACCTGCTGGTCGTCTACGCATACCGACTGGCCTCGATCGGTATTCTCGCGCCGTTTCAGTATGTTGAAATCATCGGAGCGACGGTGCTTGGATTGATCATTTTCAACGAATTTCCGGATGCCGTAACCTGGACAGGAGTGGCGATCATAGTAGGCTCAGGAATGTACGTATTTCATCGCGAGGCCAGGCTGGCCGCCAACGCTTGATGATTATCGGCGTTGCCCCAGCACCGGTCGGAATATCACCCGCCTTCCGCAAAAAAACAAACGCTGTCCCCGGTCGAGTTGCAGATAGCCGGGATTGGGTTTAAATTAGCCGAAGGACATACATACACAACCACAAAAAATCAAAGGGGAGAATAAAATGGAAATCGAAACCAAAGCAGTGCATTCGGGCTACAGTCCCGACCCCACCACCAAAGCCGTTGCCGTTCCAATTTACCAGACCACGGCCTACGCGTTCGATAACACCCAGCACGGCGCCGATCTGTTCAATCTCGCGGTACTCGGCAATATCTACACCCGTATCATGAATCCGACCAACGACGTACTCGAACAGCGCGTCGCCGACATGGAAGGTGGTGTTGCCGGCCTGGCACTGGCATCCGGGCAGGCGGCGACGACCTACGCGATTCAAACCATCGCCGAGGCCGGTGATAACTTCATCAGCATGTCCACGCTTTACGGTGGCACCTACAACCTGTTTGCGCACACTTTCCCGCAAATGGGCATCTCGGTGCGCTTTGCCGACCCGGAGAAGCTGGACGACATGGCGGCGCTGATCGATGACAAGACCAAGGCTGTCTACTGTGAATCACTGGGCAATCCCGCGGGCAATATTCTCGATATTGAAAAAGTCGCCGAAATTGCCCACGCGCATGGCGTACCAGTCATCGTCGACAATACCGTTCCATCGCCTTATCTATGTCGCCCGATCGAATGGGGCGCAGATATCGTCGTGCATTCGCTGACCAAGTATATCGGTGGTCACGGTACCATCATTGGCGGCATGATTGTCGATTCGAATAAATTTGACTGGGTTGCCAACAAGGAACGTTTCAAGCGTCTGAACGAACCCGATGTTTCCTACCATGGCGTGGTCTTTACCGAGACCGGCCTGCCGCCTTATATCCTGCGCGCGCGCGTCGTGCCGCTGCGCAACATGGGCGCGGCGCTGGCACCGATGAATACCTTCCTCGCGCTGCAGGGTCTGGAAACGCTGCCGCTGCGGATGGATCGAATTTGCGAGAATACCCTTACCGTTGCGCAGCATCTCGAGAGCCACTCGGGTGTTGAGTGGGTGCGTTATGCCGGTCTCGAAAGCAGTCCCCATAAAGCACTCGCCGACAAGTACATGGGCGGTAAGGCTTCCGGGATATTGTCGTTCGGTATCAAGGGCGGTATCGAAGCGGGTACCAAGTTTATCGATGCGCTGCAGCTCATTACCCGACTGGTCAATATCGGTGATGCCAAATCGCTGGCCTGTCATCCGGCATCGACCACGCATCGCCAGCTCGCGGATGAGGAACTGGCGTCGTCGGGAGTAACGCCGGACCTGGTGCGTCTTTCGATTGGCATCGAGAACATCAAGGATATTATTGCGGATATCGACCAGGCGCTGGACGCCGCGAAGTAAGCGGGAGTTTCTGGAAGTCGGCCCGGGCGATTTCCGAATTGCCTGACTACAAAGGCACTGGACAGTGGATCCCGCGGTCTAGCCGCGGGATGACATAGTAGCCAGATAGCCGCGTCGTGTTCGCTTGAGCGCGATTCAGAATCAGGTTGCGATGTACTGTCGCAAAGCCTCGGCTTCCGACTGGACTTCCATGATACGGCACTTGACGAGATCGCCAATACTGATAAATCCAACCAGTTCATCGTCGTCGAATACGGGCAGATGCCGAATGCGCCGATCGGTCATCATCGCCATAGCCTCGTTGATCGTATCATTCGGAGAACAGCGGATGACGTCCCGGGTCATCAATTCTGACACCGCTACGTCGTGCAGGTCGGCACCATGCGGTGCCATGCCGCCAACGATGTCGCGTTCCGACAGGATACCCGCGATTTTACCGTCCTGATCCTCGACCAGTAGCGCCCCAATCTTGTTTTCGGTGAGTGCGAGCGCGGCTTCGGCGATATTTTTATCGGACCTGATTTTGACGATTTCATGACCTTTGCCACGTATCAATTCAGCTAGTTTCATTTAACTTACCCCAGGTATGAATTGGTTTAGTTAACTCCGATCTTGCAACCGGAATCCGAATAATAAGCTAATTTGGATTAGGTTGCGTGATCTTTGTCATAGACACGATTGACTGAGACAAATGCGCCCGGTCAGATTCATTCAGATTTCAGATGCGACACGGTTAGACAGCGTCGCGACTTCCCGGGCTCAAAATGGTTGGAGAAGTGGAAATCGGGTGTTTATACTTCCCGGTCCCTGCGGCAGAAAAGTATACTTTGGCAGCGTCGGCGCCGGCCGACCGCCATCGGGAGAATAGTCATGGCACAATTTCCAGATAAATCCAACGTCGTCATTATCGGTCTCGGCGGTATTGTCGGTGCCTCGGTGATGCATCACCTGGTCGAGCGCGGCTGGGAAGACGTGGTAGGCATCGACATGACTTCGGTGCCCACCGATTGCGGCTCGACCTCGCACGCGTCCGATTTCTGCTACGCCACCGATCACAGCAAGTTCACCTGCTACACCACGCACTACAGCATCGAGTTCTACGACCGGATCGGGCACTACGAGCGTTGCGGCGGCCTCGAGGTCGCGCGCAAGGGCGACGACGACCGCTTGATGGAACTCAAGCGCAAGGTTGCCTCCGGCAAGGCTTTCGGCACCAACGTGAAGATGATCAGCGCTGCTGAAGCCAAACAAAAGTTCCCGCTGCTTGAAGAAGACATGATCCAGGGTGCTATGTGGGATCCCGACGCTGGCCTGGTCAAGCCACGTTCGCAGACCGTTGCCGGCATTCTCGTTGACGAAGCAGTCAAGACCGGCAAGGCACAGTCATGGGCTAACACCACCGCCACCGGGCTCGACATCCAGGACGGCCGCGTCGTCGGCGTCGAAACCAGTCGCGGTTACATCGCGGCCAACCATGTCATCGTCTGTACCGGACTGTGGGGTCGTACTATCGCCGAAATGGCCGGTGAGGACCTACCGGTGATGCCGGTC
>CALZHS010000132.1 GCA_945787265.1 uncultured Gammaproteobacteria bacterium
AACTGCGTCGAAACCGAGCCCAGTAAAACCACCGTATCGAGATAGACATGCGGATTGAGCCAGGTGAAGGCCAGGCAGGTCAGTGCCGATTGCCACGCGCTGTTACTCTTTATTTCGCTTGGCTGCAAACCCTGCTGCACTCGCGAGGCATTATAGAAACTGATCAATCCGTAGACGAACAAAAACGCGGCGCCACCAAATCTTGCGATGCTTACCAGCGATGGAAACGACGCCACCAGCACGTGGAATCCACTGACACCGATGAGGATAAGCGCCGCGTCGGACACTGCACAAATGGAGCAAACCAGCAATACATGTTCGTTCTTCAGGCCCTGCCTGAGGACGAACGCGTTCTGCGCTCCGATTGCCAGGATTAGCGAAAATCCGAGCGAGAAGCCGAATACCATTGCGTGCATTGAACAAAACCCGGTTACGGTCCAGAATGCGCGCATGTTAAAGCAGCAGTTGCAGAAACCCGAAATTTTTCTTTACCTGTTCGCGGCGGCGGTCCCGATCAGCTTCGCCAGCTGGCAGGCGCTGATTAACAACTTTGCAATCGAGCAGGTGGGTTTTACCGGGATCGAAATCGGCGTCATGCAAAGCTTGCGCGAGGTCCCGGGTTTCCTGGCCTTCGGAGTGGTCTTCCTGCTGGTCCTGATGCGCGAGCAAACCATTGCTTTCATATCGCTGCTGGCACTGGGAATCGGCACCGCGATTACCGGCATGTTGCCCTCGGTGCTGGGACTCTATTTTACGACGGTGCTGATGTCGGTTGGCTTCCACTATGCGGAAACCATCTCGCAATCTCTGTCGCTGCAGCTCATCAGCCGTGAGCGCCTGCCGCAGGTGCTCGGTCGGCAAATCGCGGTCGGCGCTTTTACCGGGCTCGCGGTATTTGCGGCCATCTACATACTGGCCGAATGGCTGGCATTCGATTACCTGTGGGTATACCTGCTGTTCGGCTGTGCCACTATATTGCTCGCCTGCGTAATGTATTTCGGCTGTCCGCATTTCACGGGCGAAGCCGAACAGAACAAGCATATGGTGCTGCGCAAACGCTACTGGCTTTACTACCTGCTCATTTTCCTGTCGGGTGCACGACGCCAGATCTTTGTGGTCTTTGCCGGTTTCCTGATGGTCGAGAAGTTCGGTTTCACGGTGGGGCAAATGACGCTGCTGTTCCTGGTCAACGGGGTGCTGACGATTTACCTGGCACCGCGCATCGGTCGCCTTGTGAGCTACTGGGGGGAGAAGCGCACCCTGACGCTCGAGTACACGGGCCTCGTGATTATTTTTACGGCTTATGCATTTGCCGAAAACGCCTGGTTCGCGGCATCACTTTATATTATTGACCACATCTTTTTCGCGATGGCAATCGCGCTCAAGAGTTACCTGAAAAAAATAGCCGATCCGGCCGATATGGCGGCAACCGCCGGGGTTTCGTTTACCATCAACCATATCGCTGCCGTGGTGCTTCCATTTGCACTGGGACTGCTGTGGGTGCTGTCACCGTCCCTGGTGTTCATTATCGGTGCGGTCATTGCATTTGCGTCGCTGCTACTGTCACAGCTGGTACCGGGCGCGCCGGAACGCGGCATGGAAACCGTTTTTTCGACGAGCTGAATTTTTAATGACGAAGCCCGGCCCTGTTCAGCGCGAGACGGGATTTAAAAAATGGGCTTCAGTTACTGATCCCGCAGCGATTACTGAGCACACCCAGGCCCTCGACTTCAACCGTCACGATATCCCCGTCGCCAAGCCAGATCGGTGGGTCCCGAAACGCGCCAACGCCATGCGGAGTGCCGGTTGCTATGACGTCGCCGGGTAACAGGGTAAAGGCCTCGCTCAGGTACTGGATCAGGTAGGGAATCCGGTAAATCATTTCGCGTGTATTCGAGTCCTGCATGAGTCGTCCGTTCAGACTGCAGCGGATCGACAGGTTGTGAGGATCTTCGATCTCGTCGGTGGTGACGAGCCAGGGGCCGAGCGGGCAAAAACTGTCCAGGCATTTGCCGCGCAACCACTGATCGCCGGGCCGAAACTGCAGGTCGCGTGAACTGACATCGTTGCAGTTCATGTAGCCGGCGATGTAATCGTAGGCATCGGCTGCGCTGACATTGCGCGTCGTCTTGCCGATGACCACTGCCAGTTCGGCTTCATAGTCGACCTGCTGTGTCAATGCGCTCGACCAGCGGATGTCCGCGCCGCTGCCAATAATAGAGGACGGAAATTTACAAAACATGGTCGCAAGCTCAGGAACGCCAATGTTGGCTTCTCTAATGTGGTCCATGTAGTTCAAACCGATCGCGACCACCTTGCTGGGATTGGTTACTGGTGCCAGCAGTTTAACGGATTCTTTCGCCAACCCGTCATGGTTTTCAGCAATCACTTCGATTGCATCCTGCATTGCGATATCTCCAGAGTTGAGAAACTCAAGCATATCGTCCGGCAGGCTCCCGGCGCTGGCCTGATGCAAATTGACAACCTGGTCACCCTGTATTGCGCCGAGATGGATCTGATCGTCGCCCGACTGGTAGCTGACTAGTTTCATATTACTTACTCTACTGTTTAGGGCCTGGATTTATCGGGTGATATCGGGTTAGCCGGTGTTGCGCAGTCCGGCTGCAATACCGTTAATCGAACTCAGTAATGCCGCCTGCCGTTCAATACGGTCCGCTTCTGACTGGTTTTCATCGCGATATTTCTTCAGTAAATCTATCTGCAAATAAGCGAGCGGATCGAGGTAAGGATCACGTCGTGACAACGAAAGGGTCAGTATCGGGTCGTTCGCCAGTAGCTGCTCGAGGTCGGCAACCTGCAGCACGGCATCGATGCTGCGCCTGTTCTCCTGCCTGATCATGTTGAAAATCGAGTCAGCCAGCTCGCGGTCGTTGCAAAGCTTGCTGTAGTCCTGTGCGATACGCATATCGGATTTGAACAACGACATCTGCAGGTTACTGATCATTGCGGCGAAGAAAGGCCAGTGCCGGTTCATGTCGCGCAGCTGTTTCAGCTTACTGGATTTGGCGTTTAACCAGGTTTCTATCGCATAACCAACCCCGTACCATGCCGGCATCGTGGTGCGTGACATGCTCCAGCCGAAAACCCACGGAATCGCGCGCACCGATGATTTCGACAGGTCACCCTTGCGCCGATGTGCCGGGCGTGAGCCTATGTTCATTAAACCGATTTCGTTGACCGGGGTTGTCTCGTAAAAATACTCGAAGAAACCCTCGGTATGGTCCGTCAACTCCCGGTAGTACTGCTCCGAAAAGTCAGCCAGTTCCTGCATCACGGGGTGGTACTGCTGGTAGTTTGCCTCGTCTTCGCGACGTGATCCGATACTGGCTTTCATGAGCCCGGTAATGCCCATCGCCAGCTCGTAAGTTGCGGTTTCCGCATTACCGTATTTATGCGACAGCACTTCGCCCTGTTCGGTGAACTTGATTTGACCGAGCACGGTCCGTGGCGGTTGTGACATGATGGCATCATGCGTGGGTCCACCGCCCCGGGTTATGGTGCCGCCGCGACCGTGGAATATGCGGCATTTCACTTCGTGCCGAGCGCTGATCTGAACCACCTTTTGCTGTGCCTGGTAAAGTCCCCAGGCGGCGGACATGATGCCGCCATCCTTGCAGGAATCCGAGTATCCGAGCATGACTTCCTGCGTGCCCCCGGTTTGCAGCAGCAGTTGCTTGTAAACTTTATTTTGCAGCAAGCTGTCTAACACGACGTCGATATGACCAAGATCCTCGATGGTTTCGAATAATGGCGCGATTTCAAGGCTGCAATACAAATCTCCGGATTGCCTGCCCGCGAGGCCGGCAGCAAATCCGAGGTACATCACTTCCATGATGTGGCTGGCGCAATGCGTCATCGAGATGACATAACTGCCGATACAGCGCTGACCGATCTGCTCACGCATCTCACGAATGGTCTCGAATACTTCCAGCGTCTGGTGATTTTCTTGATCGAGCTGACTTTTATCGAATTCCGGCCTGGTACCGGTCTCTATCTGTTTAGCGAGTAATGCCAGCCGCTGGTTTTCATCCAGTTTCTCGTATTCGACATCCTCGGCCAGGCGCAGAATTTCACTGACCGCCCGGGTATGGCGCGACGATTCCTGGCGTACATCGAGAGATACCAGGTGAAAGCCGAAGGTTTCGGCAATGCGAATCACGTCCTTGAGATCTCCATTGGCGGCGGCAAAGTCGCCGTGGCTAATCAGCGAATCACGTATCGAGTAAAGATCATCCAGGTAGTCCTGCGCACTTTGGTAGGCGTGATCGGCTGCCGGGGTTTCAAGGTTGCGCATCTGGTTGCGAATCACGGCCAGGTTTTTCTTGAGTCGGTAGTGCATGTGGTAAAGCTTGCGTCGATACACCTCGTCGTTGAACTGATCGCGCCGCCGGTCAAAGGAATCAACGCCCATGGCTTCGTCCCGCTTCAGTCTGCTTAAAAATTCTGCACCTGGGCTGAACCAGCGGGTTGACATCGTCAGGACCTGGGCGAGGTGATAGATTAAACGCACGTGCTCACTCAGAATTTCTTCGGCCTGCAAGCGCAGCGCGGTGCGCGTGATCTCTGGCGTAACATAAGGATTGCCGTCACGATCACCGCCGATCCACGAGCCAAATTCGATGAAGCTGGGAACGGATATCACCGGATTACCATACTCGTCCTCACCGTAGGTGTTAACGATGGCACGTTCGAGATGTCGATAATCAATCTTCACGGCTTCGAACAGGCTGCGTTGAAAATAATGCATGCCCATTTTGATTTCATCGATGACGCCCGGCTTACTGCCGCGAACTTCATTGGTCATCCACAGGGTTTCGATTTGAAGCTGTAGCGCATCGACCAGGTCATCGCGCTCAAACTGGCTGAGCCGAGGATCGGTAAGTTTGTCGATGATCAGAAAGACTTCACGCTGATGATGCATGATCGTACGTCGCCGAGACTCGGTTGGATGCGCGGTAAAAACCGGCTTGTATAGAAGTTTATCGAACAGATCTTGCAATTCACTGATGCTGGTACCCTGGTCCCTGAATTCCTCGAGCGTATGATAAAACGAGCCTACCCAGGCAGCATGTCCCTGCTCCTGTACCGAAATGCGGCGTAACCGGTGCAGGAAATCCTCTTCGGCAATATTGACCAGGTTGAAGTAGAGCGTAAATGCCCTGACCACCTGGCTTATTACTTCGGGTCTGAGCCCTGCGATGAGCTTTATTAATGTCGCGCGTCGCGCTTCACTGTCGCGTTTCCGCAACTGAATAAAACCGGTGCGCAGCGACTCGACCGCGTGAAAAACATCCGGGCTTTCGTGCTTGAGCAGTACGTTGCCAACCAGCTTGCCGAGCAGTTTTACCCTGGAACGCAATTCCTGGTCCGACTTGGCATGGAAGCTGGTGCTAGCGATAGACATAAACTTGGCCCGGATTTTTGATTTCACAGTATATCAAAGCGAAATCCATGCTTTGTTATAAAACCGCAATAAGCCAGTGATTTCGCGACGCAATAAAATCTGCAATGACGGTAGCATTACTACGAGCGCTGGGTTATAAATTCAGGATGTTACTTTATGCCCCGGAAAAGGTGTACCAGCTCGATAAGGCCGCGGTCAAACAGGACGGCCTTGCAGAGATAGAACTCATGCAGCGTGCCGGCCAGCGGGTCTGGCGGGCGATGGCTGAGCGCTGGCCCGAACTGGTTAAAATTACCGTGTTCGCCGGTGCCGGTAATAATGGCGGTGATGCATTTGTCGTGGCACTCAGTGCGCGACGAGAAGGCGTCGCCGTGCAACTGCTGGTCCAGGTC
>CALZHS010000133.1 GCA_945787265.1 uncultured Gammaproteobacteria bacterium
TGCGACAGGTGGTCGTAAATTTCGGCGTCGTTGTAAAGCTCGGGCTCCAGCTGCTGGGTGATCAGGAAAACGCGCCCGACGGATCCGAGAATCAGGGTTTTTGCCGCTTCCCGGCAGTCCTGGCGTCCTTGTAACAATATACTTGAATTATCGCTCATAACGTATTGAATTTTAGCTAATTTACTCGTTAATAGGGAGGATCGCCTGGTGTGATGCAAGCTCGATGAGCAGGGTCTCCATGGGTTCTATCTTGATGCATGCGTTGATCAGTTCGGTCGACCATTCCCGGTTGTCGCATAGCTGCTGCAGGTGTTCGAGTATTTCCGGGCCTTGCGGCAATTCGCGGGATCTTCCATTGTAATAAAGCGTGATGCTTTGCTCCGCCTGATGATAAAACATCCGGGTTTCGGGATGTCGCAACCAGGCGCAGGATAGCAGGTCGGATACGTAAACCGGTTGATCATCATCAAGCGGTGCTGCAACGGAACTCTCGGAAAGCATTTTGCCAATGGCGTCGCGCCAGACGGCCTCCGGTTGTTGCAATAATTCGGTCGCAAGGGATCGCAATCGTTCAATCTCGGCATCGGTAATTTCAGCGTGATGACGGTCAAGTTCGAGATCGGCGTCCGCGTAGCGTTTGAGACCGGGGCCATCGTGCTCGGTTTGCAGGGCAAAAGATTCGAGCACGCTGGTTGCGGTTGGCGCCCGAAACCCGATCGAGTAAGTCAGGCAGCGATCCAGCGCAATGCCGTGATGTGCATAGCCGGGCGGCAGATACAGCAGGTCACCGGGGTCGAGAACGATATCCTGGTCGGGTTCGAATTCCTGCAGGATGGCAAGTTCGAGGCCTGGGATCAGTTGCGGTTGCCGGGCAGGGGTCTCGCAGAATTGCCATCGTCTCGATCCCAGTGCCTGCAGCAGGAAAACATCGTATTCATCGACATGGGGCCCGACCGAGCCCTCGGCGGGCGCATAGCTGATCATCAAATCATCGATGCGCCAGTCCGGGATAAATCGAAACTGGTCGAGCAGGTCGGTGAGCTCGGGAAACCACTTCTCGCATTCCGATACCAGCAGCGAGTAGTGGGTTTCAGGCAGGTTCAGAAAATCCTGTTCTTCGAAGGGACCATAGCTCAGCTGCCAGGGGCTGGCCCCGTCTTTTTCGATAACCAGTCGACAATGAACGTCTTCTTCACAGGCAAGCCCGGCGAGTTCCTCCGGGCTGATCGGTGACTCGAATCGATCCCCGTGGTTTACCAGCGCGCCACGCAAAACACAGGGCTGCTTCTGCCAGTAGCGGTTGATGAAGGTTTCGCTGTCAAAATCCTTTAGTTGCCACATGCCAATCTAGATTTTCTTTGCCTGCTCCGCGGCATTGCCAATATAGCTGGCGGGAGTCAGCTTGATCAGTTCCTGCCGGGCACTCTCCGGTATATCGAGCGAATCGACGAACCGGCGTATTGCCTCGGCATCAATTTTTTGTCCGCGCGTCAGGGCCTTGAGTTTTTCATACGGCTGCTCGATACCGTGGCGCCGCATCACGGTCTGGATCGGTTCGGCAAGGACCTCCCAGTTGTGTTCGAGGTCGGTGGTAATGGTCTCGCTATCCACTTCGAGCTTGTCGATGCCGCGTTTCAATGAATCCAGCGCGATGACAACGTGACCGATACCGGTGCCGAGATTGCGCAACACGGTCGAATCCGTCAGATCACGCTGCCAGCGGGAAACGGGCAGTTTTTGAGACAGGTGGTGAAACAGGGCATTAGCGATACCGAAATTACCCTCGGCATTCTCAAAATCGATCGGGTTAACCTTGTGCGGCATCGTCGATGAGCCAACTTCGCCCTCGATGGTGCGTTGCCTGAAATAACCGATCGAGATGTAACTCCAGATATCCCGACTGAAATCAATCAGGATGGTATTGAATCGCGCCATTGCATCAAACAATTCGGCAATATAGTCATGCGGCTCAATTTGAGTGGTATAGGGATTCCACTCAAGGTCCATCGATTCGACGAACTGCCGGGTGATAGCCGGCCAGTCGCTGTCGGGGTAGGCACTTAAAAGCGCATTGTAGTTGCCCACCGCACCGTTCAGCTTGGCGAGCATATTGATTGACTCTATCTGGCTTAACTGGCGCCGTATTCGAAAGGCCACATTGGCGAACTCCTTGCCCAGCGTTGTCGGCGATGCCGGCTGTCCGTGGGTACGGCTCATCATTGGAATCGTCGCATATTGATGTGCCAGCGTGGTTATCATATCGAGTATTTCGTTCGCCATCGGCATGAAAACCTGGTCGCGACCCTGTTTCAGCATTAAGGCATGGGACAGGTTGTTGATATCTTCCGAGGTACAGCCGAAATGAATGAACTCCGAGACTTTATCAAGCTCGGCGTTGTGTGAGACCTGCTCCTTCAGGTAATACTCCACTGCCTTGACATCGTGATTGGTGGTTTTTTCGATTGCCTTGATGCGTTGCGCCTCGGAAACATCGAAATTTTCAATGATCGACTCCAGCAACAGGCTGGCCGATTCCGAGAACCGGGGGACCTCGTCAATGTCAGGAGTTCGGGACAGACATTGCAGCCAGCGGATCTCGACCATTAAACGGTGATAGATCAGCCCATATTCACTGAAGAAGTCGCGCAGGCTCTCGGTTTTTGCCGCATAACGGCCATCGATAGGGGAGATCGCGGTGAGTGAGTCCAGGTGCATAGATAAAACGCTGGCTAAAGCGTTAATACTACACCAAAGTTCAACGCCAGTAATGACATTAGAGGCTTGTAATCCGACCGCAACGAAAGCCTGTTAATCGCTGGAACTGAAAGCCTCGTGTTTGAAGATCAACCGCTTGGCTCTTTCGTAGGATCCTTCGGCGACAATCGCTTCATCCTTGAGGCGGCGCAGTTCCCGCAACTCAAGCGCCAGGAGCTTGCTCTGATTCAGGCCCTTGGCTGTTTTGCTCTTGTTGATCTGCATGACGAATTTATTGATAAAACTGCGAAACTTCTCGTTGTCAGGATTCTTGTTGATCAATTCCACCAGTTTAACCCGGCCATACTGGCTGCGGAAAATGACCTTGTCACGGGAGTAGTGGAAAAATGCCAGCAGGCACATTACCGCTACCACGGTAACTGCCGTGAATGCCCCGAGAAAATTGACCGAGGAGGTATCAAGCCAGCCGGTAAATATCAATACCAGGTCGAGCCCCAGCAATGCCAGGCACGCATATAACCATTTCCAGGGTTTGACCCGGATTCTAAACGGCCGGGGGTCCAGGTAAGCGATATCGATGCGAAACTTGTACTTGTTCTGGTGCTTTATCTTGACCGACTGATAACAGTGCGTGTCGTTGAAAATGGTGAAATGGCGATAAATGCCACGTGATTTGCTGAGCTGTTCAAACTCGAAGTTGATGTGCTCGACCGGAATCTGCTCGTTATCGGAAAAATTCGTGGTGGTGTCGTCCTCAACAGGCTCCAGATCGATTTCGACTGATTCGATATTGGCTTCGGTCATTTATTAGATTTGGTGGTTTTGAACCTTTTAAAAATAGCACAAATGCCGGTAATAACATGGCTTCGAGCAATTTTTTGGCCAAACTAATCGTGAATGTGACCCAGTACCGAAAATATCGGAAAAATTCGCGTGTGCAAGCCTGACGCGGCCCGCGGAGGTTTGCGTGGTTATCGAATCAGGTATATCGGGCTGGACCAGGTGTAATGTCCCTCTTCGTGGGTGACGCGGACGTACAGCGGATTGTCGCGCTGTGCGACCAGATCGATCTCGCGTTCAATATTTAGCGCGTAATGGGGATTATGGTCGGGCAGTCTGAACACGCGAATCCGGCGCTCGATACCGCCGTTGGCGAAGATCAACTCATCGCGTCCAATATCCTTGACGTCTACTTGCTGCTGCACCAGCGCGGTGTTAATGCGCAAGCTGCCTTGATCGGGATCCCGCAACACCGCTTCGAAGCCGCCAAAACCACCCGTCGTCAGTGCGCTCCACTCGACGCGCCCGGCGTCCGTTTGTTCGAAGCGACGATCGAGGTTGTAACGATTGATCGGGGTCAGCGTTGCGAAACTGTTTCCGCTGAGCTCGGCATATCCATCCCACATGGTTTCACGGCCACGGCCGCGATACTCCGAACCTTCCCAGATCACGCGGATACGCTTGCCGAGCTCGGCTTCCGTGTAGGGTCGAAACACTTCAAGGGTATCGAGGCCATTGCGGATATCGATGCGTTCAATGGGGGCGGCGCTGTGCACGTCGATGGTGAACTTTACGCGATCCTCGGTGGTTTGCAGGATGTCGCCCATCATCGCCGTGCGCACCATCTCGGAGCTGACGTCACCCAGTCGGGGGTCGTCAGCGAACAGTTCGGCCTCGCGCGTGAATTCAACCCGGGTATCCAGCAGCACACGGCTGCCGGTGGTGCCATAGTGATGACGTTTACGCAAACCCTCCATGATGCCCGCACGCGTAAACTCCGGTGCCAGAACGCAGGTCAGGCCCCCGTAGGCACCGAAACTGGTTGAGCCCGGATGGGATGCGCCGGGGCGCCCCTTGTGTCCGTCCGAATTCGACAGGATACCGACCCGATAACCTTGCTCGAAGGCGTCGTGCACCAGCCACTCGAAGGTTCCCCAGGCAGAATGCACCTCGACGCCTTTCTCGATACGTTGATCATGCGCAACCCTGATATCGGCATAGCGTCCCCCGATATGCGCAAATACCGTGCAATCCTCGTCCTTTAGCGCCTCGAACAGGTCACTGGCCGAGGTTGCATCGGTATCAACATCGGACAGGTCATCTACCAGCGCGTGCGAGGAGCGGTGTATTTGACGGCCCTCGTGCATGTGCAACACGTTTCTGTCGCCGCCGAGCCCGGTATTCCCCGACCATTCCCAGCCGGGGAAAACAATGAAACGACCATCCTCGGTAAATTCGGCGGAAAGTTCATTCAGCCACTGCCAGAACTCGTTCGTTATTTGAAAGTCGTTACCCTGGTGCACGCAGATATCGAGAAATGCCTTGTCGCGCGCAAACTCGTAGAAATCACGTGCCGAATTGGTACCGATGGTTTCCTCCGACTGACCGTGCAGGTCCCCCCAGTAGGGCAGTAAATCGGCATCGGCGACAATACGGCAAGGATTGGATTTGGCAACGATATCGTCACTGGCGTCGAGCAACTCGATGATCAAATCGCCACTGTCAGCGGCACGGAGGTCTTCGATAATTCGTGCGAACTCACCTTTTTCAAGCGCTACCGTAGCGGGCAGGCCGCTGACGTTCATGCTCGAGCGCAGCTTCAGGTTAAGGTCACAAAGGTTGGAAGGATTGCCCCACCGGTCTTCGCCCTTGATGCAAAGCCGGAAACTCTCCTGCTGTCGCCGCAACGTGGGCAATATGGCCTTGTAGAGTACCGGCGGGCCGGGAACGATCTCGATCTCGGGCTGTTGTGGTAACTCGACATAGTTGTAGGTGGCTATCGCGTCGACCAGCACCTTGAATTCGAAAGTCTTTTCACAAAATGTCTGGATTCGCATACCGGGCGATCCCTCGCGGCGGTCGCCAAAACGCACGATGATTTGATCGCCCTCGCGCAGGAATCCACGCACCACCTTGATATACAGGGTTTTATCCCAGGGACGGATGTTGCGTTTCATGTCGTATTCAATGTGCAGAATAGCGCCGTTGGTGGCTTCGGCGGTGACGTAATTGGCGGCAGCGGGGTCATTGAACTGGGGCTTACCCAT
>CALZHS010000134.1 GCA_945787265.1 uncultured Gammaproteobacteria bacterium
GCGCCGCAGCGGCGAACGTTATTGCAAACCCGAGAACCAGGATGCGTTGCATGATTTTGAATAACATGAAATTTGACCTTAAGTTTGCGGCAACCCCGATGGTAAAGAAGCGATACAGGTCAATCAAGGACTCAACAGGGTCTTCAGGTCACAGCCGAGGTATCGAAACAGGTAACATTTACTTTTGAAATAGCGGGGTTAGCGTTGCGATCCTGGTTTATGGCGATAGACGGTCAGGACTGGCATCCGGGACAGTAGTAACTGGAACGTTGACCCTGCACCAGGTGCTTGATCGGGCGCGCGCAAACCTTGCACTCGCCCCGGTTGGCATAAACCTGAAGTTCGTGCCTGAAATAACCGGGCTTGCCATCTGCCTGGGTAAAGTCCTGCAGGGTGGTGCCGCCGTGGGCGATTGCCGCTGACAGGGTGTCGCGCACCGCGTTGACCAGTTTCTCGATCCGTGGTTTGCTGATTCGTCGTGCCGCGCGCGTGGGTCGAATACCGGCGAGAAACAATGCCTCGCTCGCGTAGATGTTACCAACGCCAACGACGATATGACTGTTCATCAACACGGTTTTTATCGCCGCTTTGCGATTTCGACAGCGGTCGTAGAGATAGTCCGCGTCGAACGCCTCGCCCAGGGGTTCCGGTCCCAGCTGTCGTAACAGTCGATGCTGTAACGGATCCTGGCCGCAGTAGAGCAGGGCACCGAAGCGACGCGGATCCCGATACTTCAGGGCCTGCCCGTTGCCCAACCGCAGCTCGACATGCTCGTGGTCTTCGGCGGCCGAGCCGACCGGCAAGATGCGCATACTGCCTGACATCCCGAGGTGCCAGATCAGGCTGCCCCGATCGAGCTGCATCAATATGTATTTACCGCGTCGCGATACCTCGCGTATACGCCGGCCCGCCAGGGTCGAAACCTGGGCACTGATTGGCCAGCGCAACCGGGTCTCGCGCAGGATGACCTGCTCTATTTGTTGATCACGCACGTGATCGCGGATACCGCGGCGGGTGGTTTCGACTTCGGGAAGCTCAGGCATGATGACTAGATTTCGTGAAACACCCAGGCCAGCGCGATGCCGGTCGTCCAGGAACCGTTATCCGAGACCAGTGGGCTATCATCGATTTCCGAGTTACCCAGGTCGTCGTAGCGCAGGAATCCGCCGAGCCAGTACTGGCCGATACGCCGGCTGTAGGTAAATTCGCTGCGATAACCGCTGAAACCACCGTCGGCTTCGAACGCTGGCCGCGAAGGAGTGCTGTCCTCGTCGTCAACCGAGTAAAAATAGGCATGATGGTCGTCGCTGGCATACAGGGGTCCGATGTTGAATCGTAATTTCCATTCGCCAAGACGCGTTGCCGGCTTGCGCCAGGAAAGTCGAGGTTGAAATACCCAGCCAATGTTGTCCAGGTCGCCATCCAGCGTATAGGCGTAACGAAGCGGTAAATCGATCCACCAGGCGCTGCGTTGCAAGCGGAAAAAGCGGTAATTCAGCGCTGGTCCGATTTCGATAATGGCTTCGAGCTCATCCATACCCTCGCGCTCAGGCGTGTCCTCGTCCGCCGGCGGCGAGAGGTTGCCACTCACCGTGAACAAAAAGTCATCCGATTCGAAAATTACACCTTGCGCACCCTCGTCGACGCGCAAACGCTCGCCACGATACTTGATGTAGGGAGCCGGCAGCAAATAGCTCGAAGACTCGCTTGAGCCTCGATAGTCGGGTGCACTCAGCGCGAACAGGCCGGCGCCGAGTTCGAGGCGCGGCAGCGGGCCCTGTGCGAGAGCACTGCCGACGCACAGCACCAGCAACAGACTAACCGGAAGCCTCATCTGCGCGTAAAGAAATCAGTTGGTAGTAGAGATCGGCTGGGAAGTGATACTGCAGACCGATCTGTGGATTCGCGATAACGATTTCCGGATCGATCGACATCACGAAAAAGTCCTGGTTTCGATCATTGTCAAACTGAACCGTGATTTTCTGCTGGGGTATCTTCTCGGCTGAGAAAGGCTTTACACGCAATGCCTGCAGGTTTTGCCAGTTGTCGACCAGTTTCTCGATTTGTTGCTGGCCGACACCATTGGCATCAACCAGTCGCCAGGCATTATTGGCGTCACGATTTATTTCGTAGCCGGGCAACTGAAGCGCGCCAAGCTCGAATCTGCGCGGCAGCAGACTTTGGTCAACGATGCCGGTCAAACCCTGCGACATGAAGGGCAAAAGCATGTCGGGCAGCAGGTAAACCGTGGAACCGACCATGGTGTAGCGCCTGGCACCGATATTGTTGGTTCCACCGAATAGCACCAGGGTGTCGTCTAATCGCAACGAGGCTTTGGGGAACTGTAACCCGAGCGTTGCCAGGTCGATCTCGTCGGCCGCCAGGCGGGAATCGGTCTTCACCGAGGTGATGCCGAGCAAGCGTTCGACATCAACGTCGTTAGCGGGCCAGCGGATCGGTGACTCGAGCATCCAGCCGTCGCCTTCTCGCCTCAGCATCAGCTCTGCATCGGCAGTCTGGATTTCCATGGTTTCGATGTTTTCCGGCTTGAGCGCGGTGACGCTCTGTTGCGGCTGATACCCTGTCTCGACGTCGAATCGATTACCGATATAGGTGAACAGCACGATTAATAATATCAGTATGTAGTTAATGATCCAGCGGCGTGAAAACATCAGCGCTTGCGTCTCTTAAGCCAGATTCGCAGGCCACTGAACAGCAAACCAAGTGGCAATACCAGTAAAAACACCAGGGCGATCGCCAGCTGTTCTGATCGCGATAGTTCGAGGCGGGTATCGGGCGCGGGCCGCGGATTGATGGCAATCAGGTTGTCATCGTGGCTTAACCAGTTCACCAGGTTGAGCCCGATCTCGAGGTTGCTGCCGTTACCCAGATAACGATTCGATATGAAATCCGCATCACCAACGATAGCGGTACGCTGTTCAGATGGTTCGCGATTGTCGTGCTGGAGGCTGCGCATCAGCGTCAGGCCGATATTCAACGGCCCGGAACTCTCGTCATCGTTGTCACCTTTAAAGATTTCGCCGCGTAGTTCACCGGTCTCGTTCCAGCTACGCTCGTCGCTTTGCAGGAAAACCTGCAGTTGCCAGCTCTCGTCCCCGTTGAACTCCAGCGCCTGCGCCTGGGGAAACAGTGACAGGCTGCTCAAGTTCTGTGTTATCGGATGACGCGGATAGTCTGCAATCATTGCGAAGTCGACCCTGTTGAGCCCCATCAGCTGGCTATTTGGGTCGACGATGATGCCGGGTAGAAAACTGATCCCGAACTGCTCTTCGAGTAAATCGAGTCCGTCGCTGGCCTGCTCGGGATCGGCGAGCCACAGCAGGTTTCCGCCCTGTTCGATATATGCCCGCAGAATTTCGATTTCACCGGGTAACAGCGGTACCTTGGGACTCGCGAGAATCAACACGTCGGTATTGTCCGGAACGCTGCTGGCCTGGGTGAGGTTCAAGCTCTCGATGGTATAGCCCTTGCTCGCCAATTCGGTTGCCAGCAGGCTGAAATCGTAGTTGGCCTCGCGATAGGGGTGGCGCTCGCCGTGCCCCTCCAGAAATACCAGCCAACGCTCTCCCTGCCGCATCAGGCGCTGAATCGCGCTGGTCACCGTGGTTTCGCTGACCCGGGAGACTTTCTCGCTGCGACCCTGGTATTCGAGTAAAACTTCACCGTCATAGCGGATATCGTGGCGGCGCAGTAAATCCGGATACAAATCCGGGTTCAGGCTTTCAAAACTGATGTTTGGCTGGCGCTGTTGATAACGCTCGAACAGGGCTTCGAGTAGCGGTTTACTTTCGTTTATCGGTGAAACGAACAGCGTTGCCTTGAGCGGGAACTCGATGCTTTCGATGAGGCGTTGAGACTCCTGGGACAGGCTGTTGCGCTGGTTTGCGCTCATGTCGATTGTCATCGGGTAGCGATTCGTCAGCCATGCGATGGCGACAATCAGCGCGATAAACAACAGCAGGAAGACCCCTGACTGGATGCGGAACTGCAGGCGCACGCGGGCATTGACCTTCACAGCAGGCGTTCTCGATCGAGTTGACGAATCGTCAGCACCAGGAAGCCAACGATCAACAGCAGGTAGTAGGCAATATCGCTACTATCAAATACGCCTTCCAGCATCGACTGGTGGTGCTGCAGTATCGAGAGATACGAAAGTACGGAGTACCCGTTGCTGAGTGAGGCGCTGATCCAGTCGATTATCCACAACATCAGCAGCACACCGAAAGTGCTGATCGCGGCAATGGTCTGGTTTTCGGTCAGGCTCGACAGGTACAGGCCGATCGCTACAAATGAAGCCAGCAATAACAGCATGCCCAGATATATTGATAGAAGTTTGCCGCTATCCGGACTGGTGCCGAGGTACAGAGACAACGGCATCAGCATCAACATGCTGACCAGGACGAATACAAACAGCAACAATCCGAGGAATTTACCGAGCACGATTTCCGTCATGCTTAGTGGTGAGGAAACCAGCAGGCTCAAGGTGCGGTTGCGTTTTTCTTCTGCGATCGAGCGCATCGTCAACAGCGGCATGATCATCAGCAATATGATAGCCGCCACCTGCATCAACGGGGTTATCACAACGTCGGTCACGCCGGGTGTATTTTCGAGCTGAACAAGTTGGGGCTGCAGCACGAAAAAGTTATCCAGGTTAGTCAGAAACAGGTATCCCAGGATAGTCTGGATCACGGCCAGGATGACCCAGGCCAGCGGCGACAGGAACATGGCGCCGAATTCGCGTCTGGCGACGATCCAGATCATTTGGCCATGGACTCTTCGGTCAGGGTGAGTTCAATGAACAGGTCTTCAAGGGATTGCTGCTCGGGAATCAGTTCGTAAAGCCCCCATTGCCCCTGTGCTGCAGCGGTAACCAGCGCATCAGGATTTGATTCGGGCGCGATAAATACCCGGTAACGACCGTTATCCAGCGCCTCGACATGATCGATACCCGCGAGCGCCGTCAATGTTTCGGGATCGACGGGATTCCTCAATGCAACCTTGAATGAGCTTTCGTGCCCCTGGTTTAGTGCCTCGGTCGACGCGCTGTAGATGATTTCCCCGGCACGAATGATTTGCACCCGGTCGCAGGTGGACTGAACCTCGGACAGGATGTGGGTCGATAAAATGACGCTGTGCTGGTCGCCGAGCGAGCGTATCAAGGTCCGAATCTCGCGGATCTGTATTGGATCAAGACCGACCGTGGGTTCGTCCAGGATAATCACCGGCGGGTCGTGAATGATCGCCTGGGCAATCCCAACCCGCTGTTGGTATCCCTTGGATAGATTACCGATAAGGCGTCTGCCAACATCTTCGAGACCGCACTGCTGCTTGACCCTGTCTAAAGCCGCTATTACCTTTGCCTGCGGGATTCGGTGCAGGCGTGCGCAGTAGGCAAGATACTCGTCGACACTGGCATCGCGATATACCGGTGGGTGTTCGGGTAAATAGCCAATATGTTGCTTGGCAGCGCGCGGCGCTTCGAGGATATCGTGACCGGCGATGCTGACTTCACCTTCGCTGGGCGCGAGGTTCCCGCTGATGACCTGCATCGTGGTTGATTTCCCGGCGCCATTCGGACCCAGGAATCCGAGTACTTCACCGGCTTTCAGGTTAAAGCTCAGGTGGCTGATCGCGCAGTTATTCTGGTAATAGCGAGACAGGTTTTCAACCTGAACGAGTGCGTCTGACATGGATTCCCTGGGGATTTATATGG
>CALZHS010000135.1 GCA_945787265.1 uncultured Gammaproteobacteria bacterium
ATTCCATTTCGAGTCGCTTCAGTTTTTTATACACGACGGAGTCCACCTTTAATTCATTGGTGCCCCAGTAATTGTAAAGGCAACGAATTCCGTAGTGTTTTTCGAGACCTAATCCCATGTCGGAGAGCCACCCGATGACTTCATCGGGTCGGTATTCATGCACATTGATATCAAATATCGAGTTGTACTGGTCGACCTGGTCCAGCAGTTCATAGGCCTTATCCAGGTCATGTTCCAGGAAGGCCGCCTGGTAGGGTAAGGAGTACTGGTTGGTGGTAATCAATGACATGAAACCCCCGGGTTTCAGTACCCGCTGCAGGACCTCCAGTAAAGCTTGCACCTCGTCGATAAACTGAATGACGTTGTGGCATAACACGATATCGAATTCATTTTCGGAGAATTTACTGCCAATGGTAAGAATATCCATTGCATGGGTTTTCAATCGATCGGTAACACCGGCCAGGGCGGCATTGGCACGCGCATCGTCGAGCATCTGCTGGGAGATATCGACAATATCGATCTGATGATTCATCCGCGCCAGTGCCAGGCTGTCGAAGCCGTTGCCACCGCCTGCGTCGAGAATATGCAAGGGTCTTGAATTGACCGGAATGTGCTTCTTGAGATTATGTTCGACCAGCTCATAACCAAAGCGATTCCAGGGCATGCTTTGATCGGCTTTCCATCTCGACAGGCCGGCCTCGAAGGAATCTTTATGGCGGCATATACGTAATGCCTTGCTAAGGTCGACGTTGCCGGTGTAAAGCGCCTTGCCAATGATTACGCCATCAATGCCATCGTTGTTAAAGCACTCGCGCAGGTCCGTCATTGAGCCAATTCCGCCACCGACAATAATTCTCAAACCACTCATCGCCGCAAGATCGATCGACGCATCCAGATCAACGCCGGTCATCGAACCATCCCGATGGATGCTGGTATGAATTGCGGTGGTTACGCCGAGCTGACGCATTTGAATCGCAAGCGCCGTCGCCTGCACGCTTCCAGGCGCGCGCCAGCCATGGATATGGACTTCGCCGCTAGCATCGGCATCGATACCAAGCACGATCGCGTCACCGCCATAGGTTGCAACTGACTGCGCCATCATTTGTGGATTTTCAACGGCGGAAGTGCCGATAATGACGCGCTTGATACCCGATTTTATCGCCCAGTGAACATCGTCGATGCTTCGAATTCCGCCACCAAACTGGATATTGACGTCGAGTGCAGTGATTTGCTCGATCAATTCCCAGTTATGACTGGCCTCTTCGTCGAAGGCGGCGTCGAGATTAACGACCTGCAGCCAGCTGGCACCCTGGTCAATCCACTGTTGCGCACAGGCAACCGGGTCGGTATTGAAGACGACTGGATTTTCGGTATCACCCTGGGTAAAACGCACCACTTCGCCATTACGAATATGAATAGCCGGAAAAATAGTAAAGCGCTTTAAATTCATTTAGTTACATATACTACTTAATGTAAATTCATGTTATATCAAGAACATCCTGCATGCTGAAAAGTCCATTTTTCTGCTGCTCTAACCAGCGGCAGGCGCGCATCGCGCCATGGGCAAATGTCATGCGACTGGAAGCCTTGTGGGTTATTTCGATCCGCTCACCTTCGGCTGCAAACAATACCGTGTGCTCGCCGACAATATCGCCCGCACGGATGGTTTCAAAGCCGATGGTTTTGCGATCCCTGGCACCTACCTGGCCCTCGCGACCGTAAACGGCACATTCGTCCAGATCCCGGCCCAGGGTTTCGGCGACCACCTGGCCCATTTTTAACGCGGTTCCAGAGGGTGCATCTACCTTGTGGCGATGGTGCGCCTCGATGATTTCAATATCGACGCTGTCACCGAGAACCGCGGCCGCGGTTTGCAAGAGTTTAAGGCAAAGGTTGACACCGACACTCATGTTCGGGGCGTAAACGATGGCAATCTTCTGTCCCGCGTCATGCATCTTCTGCTCGAGCGCCGTATCGCAACCAGTGGTGCCGATCACCATTTTCTTGCCGTGGGTGGAACAGAAGTCGACATGATGCGTGGTAGCAGTCGGGTGCGTAAAGTCGACCAATACATCGAACAGGCTGGCGTCGAGCTCGCTGGTGATTAACAGGTTGTTAGGCTCGAGACCCGCCAGTAAACCGCAGTCCATGCCGAGCGAGGGGCTTTGTTCCCGCTCCAGCGCCTGGGTTAGGCTTACATCTCCGGTCTCGCTGCAGGCGATAACCAGGTTTTTGCCCATGCGTCCTGCTGCGCCCGCGATTGCGATTCGAGTCACTGGTGGTCTCCCGGGTTTAAACGCTCAAGATTTCATGTCTTCGAAGAACTTTTTCATATTATCGATCCAGGAATTTTCGTTGGGGCTGTGCTTTTTCCCCGCCTTACCCATGGATTGTGCAAATTGTTCCAGCAGTTCTTTTTGCTCGGCGTTCAATTTTACAGGTGTTTCGACAACAATGCGGCAGATTAAATCACCAACCGGACCACCTCGAACCGGTTTTACCCCTTTTCCACGCATCCGAAACAGCTTGTGGGTCTGCGTACCAGCGGGTATTTTCAGATTCAGCCTGCCTTCAAGACTGGGAACCTCGAGCTCACCGCCAAGTGCAGCCGTCACGAAACTGATCGGTACCTCGCAGTAAAGATCGGCGTTATCACGTTCAAAAATCGGATGCGGTTTGACGTGTATCTGCACAAACAGATCGCCCGTCGGTGCTCCTGCCTCACCCGCCTCGCCTTCACCCGATAAACGTATACGGTCACCATTATCAACCCCGGCAGGTACTTCTACCGAGAGTGATTTATGCTCTTTTACTCGCCCGGCGCCGTGGCAGGTATTGCAGGGATCACTAATCGTGGTGCCCTTGCCACGGCAGTTGGGACAAGTTTGTTGCACCGAGAAAAATCCCTGCTGCATGCGTACCTGGCCGTGTCCTCCGCAGGTGCTGCAGGTTTCCGGGGAGGTGCCGGGTTTTGCACCACTGCCGGAACAGGTAGTGCAGTGTTTCAACGTGGGTACGCGGATTTTTACCGTGGTACCACTGACGGCGTCCTCCAGGTTCAATTCGAGGTTATACTGCAGGTCCGCGCCCTTGCGCACACGGGAACGGCCCCCGCCGCCAAAAATATCGCCAAAAATATCGCTGAATGCATCACCGAAGCCGCCTCCGCTGAAGCCGCCCCCGCCCACTGATTGATCGACACCGGCGTGCCCGAACTGGTCATAGGCAGCGCGCTTGTTGGGATTTGACAGTACATCGAAAGCTTCCTTGGCTTCCTTGAAGCTCAGTTCGGCTGACTCGTCATCGGGATTACGGTCGGGATGATATTTCATAGCGAGACGACGAAATGCCTTTTTAATCTCGGCATCCGAGGCGTTTTTTGAGACTTCTAGAACTTCGTAATAATCGCGCTGTGACATTGACTCGTTTCTACAAATAACAAAACCTGGCGTGATTTATCACGCCAGGTTTATTAACGATCAGGAAAAAATCGTTACTTTTTGTCGTCTTCTTTTACTTCTTCGAATTCGGCATCGACAACATCGTCGCTCGAATCCGCCTGTGCCGATGCATTTGCGTCGACAGGTTCCGGACCGCCTTCCGCTGAGCCGGCGGCGGAGTAGGCTTTTTCGGCCAACTTGCTGGATGCCTCGGCGAGCGCCTGCGTTTTGGCATCGATAGCGTCCTTATCCGAGCCTTCCAGGGCCTTTTTCAGATCTTCGATCGCAGATTCAATGCTGGCCTTGTCTTCGTCTTCGACCTGTTCGCCCAGGTCCTTGAGCGTTTTCTCCGCCGCGTGGATCATCGCGTCAGCCTGGTTGCGGGTTTCGACGGTTTCACGATGCTTGCGATCTTCATCCGCATGCGCTTCAGCATCCTTGATCATTGCATCGACTTCATCTTCGGACAGACCACTGGAAGCCTTGATGACGATCTTCTGTTCCTTACCGGTTGCCTTGTCTTTGGCCGAGACGTTGAGGATGCCGTTGGCGTCGATATCGAAAGTTACCTCTATCTGCGGCACACCGCGTTGCGCCGGTGGAATGTCCGACAGGTCGAAGCGGCCCAGGGACTTGTTTGCCGTGGCCACCTCGCGCTCACCCTGCAGCACGTGCACCGTTACCGCGGTCTGGTTATCTTCCGCGGTAGAAAAGGTTTGCGCCGCCTTGGTCGGGATCGTCGTATTTTTCTCGATCAACTTGGTCATGACGCCACCGAGGGTCTCGATGCCCAGTGACAGTGGAGTGACGTCGAGCAGTAATACATTCTTGACGTCGCCACCAAGCACGCCACCCTGGATTGCAGCACCACAGGCTACGGCCTCGTCCGGATTTACGTCGCGTCGCGGATCGCGGCCAAAGAAGTTTTTAACCACTTCCAGGACCTTGGGCATGCGGGTCTGCCCACCTACCAGGATAATATCGTTGATATCTGATACCGATACACCCGCGTCATCCAGCGCCAGCTTGAGCGGATCGATAGTGCGTGCGATCAGGTCGTCGACCAGCGATTCGAGCTTGGCCCGGGTAATTTTTAAGTTGAGGTGTTTCGGGCCTGACGCGTCTGCGGTGATATAAGGCAGGTTAACATCGGTTTGCTGGCTCGATGACAACTCGATTTTTGCCTTTTCGGCAGCCTCCTTGAGTCGCTGCATTGCGAGCGGATCGCCGCGCAGGTCCATGCCCTGCTCCTTCTTGAACGCGTCGGCAAGATGGTCGATAAGACGCATGTCGAAATCTTCACCACCGAGGAAAGTATCGCCATTGGTCGACAGCACTTCGAACTGGTGCTCACCATCGACCTCAGCGACTTCGATGATTGAGATATCGAAGGTACCGCCACCCAGGTCATATACAGCAATCTTTTTGTCGCCGGTAGCTTTATCCATGCCGTAAGCCAGCGCCGCGGCCGTGGGTTCATTGATAATGCGCTTGACCTCGAGGCCGGCAATTTTGCCCGCGTCCTTGGTTGCCTGGCGTTGCGAGTCGTTAAAATAGGCTGGGACCGTGATAACGGCTTCGGTTACTTCTTCGCCAAGATACTCTTCCGCGGTCTTTTTCATCTTTTGCAGCACGCGCGCCGAGATTTCAGGCGGTGCCATCTTCTTACCCTTGGCCTCGACCCAGGCGTCGCCATTGTCGGCCTTGAGAATGGTGTAGGGAACCAGGTCAATATCCTTTTGCACCTCTTTCTCATCGAAACGTCGCCCGATCAGGCGTTTTACCGCGTACAGCGTGTTAGTCGGGTTCGTTACTGCCTGGCGTTTCGCCGGCTGTCCAACCAGCACCTCGTCTTCAGCACCAAATGCAACGATAGAGGGGGTGGTACGATCGCCTTCGGCATTTTCAATAACTTTGGGCTTGTCGCCTTCCATTACCGCCACGCAAGAGTTCGTGGTACCAAGGTCTATGCCTATAATTCTGCCCATTTAAATACTCCAAAAAATTTGTCCAGTGAAACTTACACTCGATGTAGGGTTATTTTTAATGCTTTCAAGTAAATTCTGCGTTTTTTTCTATATTTACCTGGCGACCACGACCATGGCCGGTCGCACCAGCCGTTCATTTAACAGGAATCCTTTCTGCATGACCTCGACCACCGTATTTGATTTGGCATCCTTGGCGTCGACCATGCTGATAGCCTGGTGTCTCTCGGGATCAAAAACCTCCCCTAACGGATCAATATGCTCCAGCCCGTTTTTTTCGAGTACCTGGACCAGCATGTTCAT
>CALZHS010000136.1 GCA_945787265.1 uncultured Gammaproteobacteria bacterium
TAGATGCGTGCCTGTAATAGTTACATAGCCCGCGCCCGGTACTTTTGCTGCGAGCGCTCGTCCTGGCAATCGACCACGGTTCCGGTCGGAATATGGGTCAGCCGTATCGCCGAGTCGGTTTTATTCACATGCTGGCCGCCGGCACCCGAGGCGCGGAAGGTATCGATGCGCAAATCAGCCGGGTTGATCTCGATCATTTGCACATCTTCGCTTTCCGGAATAATTGCCACGGTCGCGGCCGAGGTATGCACGCGTCCCTGCGACTCGGTTTCCGGTACGCGCTGTACGCGGTGCGCGCCCGACTCGAACTTCAGATGCGAGTAAGCGCCATTACCGATGATGCGCGCGATAATTTCCTTGTAACCGCCGTGCTCTCCTTCGTTGCTGTTGAGCACTTCCAGCTGCCAGTGCTGCGATTCAGCGTAGCGGCTGTACATGCGAAACAGGTCACCGGCGAATATGGCAGCCTCGTCACCACCGGTGCCAGCGCGAATCTCGAGAAAGACATTAGCGCTGTCATTGGGGTCCCTGGGCAATAACAGTTTCTGTAATTCAATTTCAAGCTGCTCGATTTGCCCGGTGTTTTCGGCAATTTCTTCTTCGGCAAGTTCTCTAAGCTCGGCGTCCTCTTCGTCCAGCATTTCGCGTGCCGAATCGAGCGCCGACTGGACCTCTCGAAAGCGGTTGAAATTCTTGACCACGTCCTCCAGCTGCGCATATTCCATCGACAGGGTTCGAAATCGGTCCTGGTCGTTGATGACCTCGATGTCGGACAGCAGTCCGGCGATTTCTTCGTGCCGGGCACACAGTGCTTCCAGTTTGTTGAGCAACGATTCTTTCATGGCCTCAATTCGAGTCGGGGTTGATCAGCGATTTGAGCAACTGGATGCGTTCTTCATCATCGTTTTGCAGGGCCTTGCGCATTTCGAGCGTGGGGCGGTGCATCAGCTTGTTGGTGATATCATTGGCGAGTCGCTGGATAGCCTCTTCAGGATCAGATGCCTGCTTTAGTTGCAGCAGGGCTTTTTCGATCGCCTGTTGTTTTATCAGGTCGGCGCTATCGCGCAGTTGCCTGATATGGTCGGCCGATTGGTGGGTTTTGAGCCACCGGTCGAACATCGTCACTTCCAGGTTGATTATTTCCAGTGCTGCTTCGGCGGCAAGTTCGCGACCGCGTAAATTTTCGTCGACCACGGTCTTTAAATCGTCAACGGTATACAGGTAAATATCCTGCAGTGAACCAACTTCAGGCTCGATATCGCGCGGGACAGCCAGGTCAACCATGAAGATGGGTCGGTGCTTGCGGCGTTTTAAAGCGGATTCGGTTGCGCCCTTGCCTAGAATCGGTAGTTGACTGGCTGTGGAGGAGATAACGATATCGGCATGTACCAGTTGTTCGGGGACTGCGTTGATCTGCACTGCCTCCGCGCCGATTTGATCGGCGAGCAGGCTGGCGCGCTCAACACTGCGATTTGCAATCGTCATCGACCCGATCTGCTGACTCTTTAAATGACGGGAAACAAGTTCTATGGTTTCACCCGCCCCGATCAGCAGGGCATGTAATTCGTCGAGCTTGCCGAAAATCTGTTTCGACAGGCTTACCGCGGCAAACGCGACCGATACCGGGTTGGAGCCGATCTCGGTGTCGGTGCGCACCCGCTTGGCAACACTGAATGAATGCTGGAACAGCCGATCCAGGATCGCGTTCACCGCGTTGCCACCCCGCGCCTGTTCGTAGGACTCTTTCAGCTGTCCGAGGATCTGGGGTTCACCAAGCACCATCGAGTCAAGCCCCGAGGCAACGCGAAACAGGTGGCGCGCAACCTCCTTATCGCAATGCTGATAGATATACGGGGTAAGACCCTGTTCGTTGAGGCCGTGATGAGCGGTCAGCCAATGCACAATGGTATCGCTACAATCCGAAGAGGTATCGCAATATATCTCGGTGCGGTTACAGGTCGATACAATGACCGATTCGTTCACCGCGGGAATGTCCTGAAGCTGATGCAATGCCTGGCGCATTTGCTCAGGGGCAAATGCAACTTTTTCTCGAATATCAACCGGAGCGGTTAAATGATTGATGCCAAGGGAAAGTAAGGCCATGTTCAGGGAAGGTTTCGTGCCAACGGGGGATTTTCGGGCATAAGGCTGTTAAATACAACATACTTGGAACGAATCCGGGTAAATACAATCCTACGGTGAAATGCTACACTCGCTTTAGCGCTTTTTTAGGAAATTACATTGTATTTTATCAAGTTTAACCATCGCCCGGTCCTGGTATTAGCAAGCTTGTTGCTCACTGCTTGTGCCGGTTTACCGCAGATGTCATCGCAAGCCTCGGCCCCGCTCGAGCCCCATGCAGTGCAGATTAAGTCACTGGAAACACAGCAGGATTCGGTTGCAGACGCTTCGTATTCACTGATGGTGGCCGAAATAGCCTTGAACATGGGCAATACCGAGCTTGCGGTGAAGCATTATCTCGAACTTGCGAAATCGCAGGATAATCCGGATATCGCGGAGCGCGCGGTGCGCGTTGCAGTATACGGGCAAGATCTCGAAGCCGCAATCGAGGCGGCCCACCGCTGGATTGAACTCGACCCGAAGCGGGTCGAGGCGCGCCAGGTTATTGCCGCGATTTATATTCGGCAGGACAAGATCCCCGAAGCATTCAACTATGTTAACGACCTGATCCAGACCAGCGAGCTGGAAGATGAACAATTGTTTCCGCCTCTGCTCGGCATCCTGGCCCGCGAAAAAAATGCCAACACGGTTCTCGCCGTGACCCAGCGCCTCGCGCAGGAAAACCCATCCCGTGCCTACGCGCAGTATTTGCACGGCATGTTGGCCGCGCAGAATGGTCGATCAGAAGAGGCGCTAAAATACCTCGATCGCTCAATTGCGCTGGCCGAGATAGAAGGCGTGCATTCCGCGCGCGCCAGGGTATTACTCAGGCTGGGAAGATCCGATGAGGCAGTGGTAAGCCTTGAAAAGGCCGTCCAGGAGAATCCGGATGACCAGAACTTGCGGCTCACCTACGCGCGCTTGCTGGTCGACGTCAAGGAGTATGAAAAAGCCCGCGTAGAATTTGAAAAACTTCACAAGGCTTCGCCGGACGATGCGGAGCTATTGTTTACGCTCGGCCTGTTGTCGCTCGAGTCCCAGCGCCTGGATGATGCCGAAAAATACATGATGATGCTGGTCAGGCTGAATCAGCGCGAGGGCGAAGCGCAATATTATCTCGGACGCATCTACGAAAATCGAAAACAATACGAGACTGCAATCGAGTGGTACGAGAAGGTGCATGTCGGCGAATATAAATTCGATGCACGGCTGCGCATTGCCGATATGCTCGGCATATCGGGTCGCATTGACGAAGCCATCGATCACCTGGACTCGATGTTGAAAGGCAGCCAGTCGGATGGATCGCTGGTTCGCATTTATATCAGCAAGGGTGAACTGTTGCGCAGTGTGCGGCGTTTCGAGGAGGCGATGGGTGTTTTCAATACCGCTCTTGAGATCGTGCCCGGTAACAGTGATTTACTGTATTCGCGAGCACTGGTTGCCGAAAAGCTGGGGCGTATTGATCTGCTCGAAGCAGACATATTGGCTATTCTTAAAACCGAGCCGGATAACGCGCATGCGCTTAACGCACTGGGCTTCACACTTGCGGATCAGACCGAACGCTACCAAGAAGCCTACGACTATATCAAGCGCGCCATTGAAATCATGCCTGACGATGCCGCAATCATCGATAGCTGGGGGTGGGTGCACTATCGCCTGGGCGAGTATGACAAAGCCATCAGCCTGTTGCGCAAGGCGCTCTCCCATTTTAACGACGCGGAAATTGCTGCTCATCTCGGAGAAGTGCTCTGGGTAAGTGGTAACCAGGAAGAAGCGACCAGCATCTGGAAAGAAGCGCTCGATAAATCCCCCGATGACCCGATGCTGCTGGAAGTCATGCAGCGTTTTATACCCTGACTTGCGTTTACAGCTTGCTGCGACAACTCTTTTTCGCCTTTGCCGTTTCGGTCATCGCTGGCTGTAGTCAATTTAGCAGCCTGTCGGACAGGCAGGAAACACAGGCGCTCTGGACAAGCCAGCAACAGGCGTTGGCGAGCTACGACAGCTGGGACATGCATTCACGCGCCGTGGTCAAGCTCGAAGCCGCGGCTTATAACATCGGTATACGTTGGCAACGAGACGCCGCGAACTTCGAGATGCTGCTCGAGGCACCATTCGGGCAGGGCGTATTTCGCATCGAATCCAGTGTGGGTGATGTCTACCGTTTGCGCTTGCCCGACGGACAGGTATTCGAGAATCTTAGCGCGGAGGCGCTGCTGGAGGATGTCATTGGCTGGTCGCTTCCGATCAGTGGTCTGGAGTACTGGATTCGTGGAATGCCGCGACCCGGGAGCGAATATTCACATCGCGTGGCCGCGGATGGCCGCACTCGATCCATCAGCCAGGATCGATGGTCGATCAGTTACCTCGACTATTTCGACCAGCCGCAATACCCGCGCTTGCCGCGCAAGGTCGAACTGGTGAGCGACACGATAACAGTCCGGCTTGTCGTCGAACGCTGGCAGTCCTCGATGCAGGAAGTGACTCCGTCTGATCTTTTTCCCGATTTTGACTGACATGAGCGAATCGCTGGAATTGCGCTCACCCGCAAAGCTTAATCTCATGTTGAATATCACCGGGCGTCGCGAGGACGGCTATCACCTGCTCGAAACGGTGTTCCAGTTCGTCGACCTTTGCGATCATCTCCGCTTCGTCGTAACGGACAGCCCCGACGTGCTGAGAGTGGAGGGTAACTCGTCGGTAGCGGTCTCGGAGGATATCCTGTTGAGCGCCGCAGAATTACTACATACCCGCTTCAAGGTGAGAAAAGGGGTAAACATCAACGTTGACAAGTGCATTCCGATCGGCGGTGGCCTGGGGGGCGGCAGTTCGAACGCGGCCACCTGTCTGTTGGCCCTGAACCGGCTCTGGGGGCTCGAGCTTTCGCTCGAGCAGTTGGCTGAGATCGGCCTCGAGCTGGGTGCCGATGTGCCGGTTTTCATACACGGTCGAGCCGCCTGGGCGACCGGCGTCGGGGAAGTTCTGGAAACAATCGACCTGGCAGAGCCGATTTATGTCGTAATTGATCCGAAAATCGAGGTTTCCAGCGCCAAAATATTTGGCGCGCAAGAATTGACACGCAACAACGATCCGCTCACAATACGCGCCTTTCTGCGCGGCTCGGGCAGTAATGTATGCGAACCGGTGGTGCGAAAATGGTACCCGGGGATAGGCGAGGCGATTGACTGGTTGGGTCAGTATGCAAACGTAAAAATGTCGGGCACCGGCGCATGTGTGTTCGCCGCATTCGATAGCTATGAGCAGGCAGAAACGGTAAAATCCAGGGTTCCGGAGCAGTGGATTGCGCACATTGCGAAGGCAATGAATCGTAACCCGGTACACCAGCAGTTGGGACTGTTGGACAAATGAGAATTTTTGGGCCGTCGCCAAGTGGTAAGGCACCAGGTTTTGATCCTGGCATTCGTTGGTTCGAATCCAGCCGGCCCAGCCAATTTTCGTGGACGAAGGCCGAGATAGTGCAGCGCGTACGATCCGGCTGGATGAGAACCCAGGTTCGCCAAAATCGCCGGGAGCGATTTTGGACGTCCGCAGGACGGCCCGCAGGGCGAAATACAGGATGTATTTCGCAATCCAGCCGGCCCAGCCA
>CALZHS010000137.1 GCA_945787265.1 uncultured Gammaproteobacteria bacterium
AGGAAAACGATTCGCACAAACTGACCCGTATCAAAGTCGCTGGGTATATCGACTGCAGCAAGCTGCCGATGCGATTAGCTCTCAACGACGGCAGCCTGCTGCAGCAGGCTTTGCATGGTTTCACGCATTTTGAATTTTTGTAGTTTACCGGTAACGGTCATAGGAAATTCATCGACAAAACGGATATACCTTGGAATCTTGAAATACGCGATTTTATCTTTACAGAAATCGCGTATCTCGTCCTCGGTGGCGTTTTGTCCTGAATGTAACTGGATCCAGGCCGCGACCTGTTCACCGAGACGTTCGTCGGGCACGCCGAAGACTGCAACTTCCGCAATCTTCGGGTGGCTGAATAAAAAGTCCTCGATTTCTCGCGGGTAGATGTTCTCACCACCGCGAATGATCATCTCCTTGCGACGCCCGGTGATGCGAACGTAACCGTCTGCGTCCATGGTGCCCAGGTCACCGGAGAATAACCAGCCCGCCGAATCGATGGCTTTTGCTGTTTTGTCCGGTTCATCGTAATAGCCGCGCATGACGTGGTATCCGCGAAAACAGATCTCGCCGATCTCGCCCAGCTCGACGGTTGCACCGGTTTCGGTATCGACGATCTTGACTTCCTGGTGGGGCAGGTTATGCCCGACAGTTTCAGTGCGCCGCTCTAAACTATCGTCGCGTGTGGTCAGGTGGGTCAGGGGTGATGCCTCGGTTTCGCCGTAACCGATCAGGATCTCGGTGCAGTGCATCTCCTCGATCACGCGGGCCATCAGTTCGGGCGGGCAGGGCGCTCCCGCCATGATTCCGGTGCGTAAGCTCGAGAGATCGAATTTTTCAAATTCCGCGTGTTCGAGAATCTCGATAAACATGGTCGGTACGCCATGGATTGCGCTGCAGCGTTCAGCCGTAATTGCCTCCAGTACCTTTTCCGCGTCGAAATGCTCACTGCCGATAATTATGCAGGCACCCACTGAAAAACAAAGCAGGTTTGCGAGCACCATGCCAAAACAATGGTAGAAAGGCACCGGAACGACAAGCCTGTCGAGGTCGCCGAAATGCATTGAGCGGGCGCTAAACCAGGCGTTATTCAGAATATTGTGATGTGTCAGCATTACCGCCTTGGGGAAGCCGGTGGTGCCGGAGGTGTACTGAATATTAATGACATCGTCACGATCGAGCGCCGCGGTCTGCTGCTCCAGGGCCTGCTGGGAAACTGCGTCCGCGGCCAGGATCAGGTTCTGCCACGGGGTAAATCCGGGTGCAGGCGACAGCGTGGTTTCCGCGCTGGCGGGATCAAACAGGAAAATGCGGGAAAGGTTTGGAAAATCCTTTGAATCGATTTCTGGTCCGGCATTTCGTATTTCGGGGATCAACTCCAGCAGCATCGCGACATAATCACTGCTGCGAAAGCGAGGGATTACAAACAATCCCTGTAGTTTCGACTGTTGCAGTACGTAACTTAATTCCTGTAAGCGGTAAGCGGGATTGATATTGACCAGGATAACGCCAATACGTGCCGTCGCCATTTGCACCAACAGCCACTCGATATTGTTAGTTGACCAGATGCCAATGCGATCGCCCCGGCCGAAACCGAGACTCGCCATTCCACGCGCCAATTGGTCGACGGCTTCGCTGAACTCACCGTAATTCAGGCGACGTTGCTGTGGTAAAGAGACTACCGCTTCCTGGTCGTGAAAGCGCCCGACAATAGACAGGAAATGCTCGGCGATCGTCGTCCCGAGCAACGGGGTTTCGCCACCGCGGTGAAAGTAGCTTTTAGCGGTTGCATTCATTTGCTGTCAACGCGATTCCAGTAATCATCGACGCGCGCCTGGATTTCCGCAATGCCTGATTCATCGCGCTGCGGTTCAAACAGGTGTCGAAAGCGACCCTGTAGTTTCAGGTATTCATCGACGGGTTTGCGTTGTTTCGGAATCTTGGTATGTCGCACTTTGCCATCGATATATTCCTTTAGTGGCCATATGCCGGTCTGTACGGCGAGTCGCCCGATTTCCACGCTGAGTTCGGGATCGTAGTCCCAGCCGGTTGGACAGGGCGCTAGCGAGATCAACATTCGTGGACCCGACATGGTCTGGAGCTGCTCTATCTTTTTCGCCAGGTCGAGCGGTTCTGCGCCGATGACCGTGGCGACGTAGGCTGGATTGTGTGCTGCCCAGATTGCGAACAGGTCTTTTTTATAGCCGGGGTAGCCGTGTGATCCTTTGCTGGTCGACGTCAGTGCCGCGTGCGGGGTGGCAGCGGAGTACTGCTGCCCCGTGTTTCCATAGCCTTCATTGTCGTAACACAGGTAGATGAAATCGAGATTGCGGTCCATCGCGCCGGAGGTAGCAGACATTCCCATGCCGTAAGCAGTGCCATCGCCGGTGACTACAACCACTTCGACATTTTCGTCCGCAGACAACTTGTTTTTTTTCAGCAGGATATCGACCGCATCACGGACGCCCTGGGCGCCGGCGGGAGCTGATGCCATCGAAGTGTAGAGCCAACCCCCGCGAAACGGTGTGAAGGGGTATACCGACAATAGAGTCATGCAACCTGCCGCGTTGACGAATACAGTGTTGTGACCAAGAATATCGTACATCGTGTGCAGGGTTTCGAGACCGCCACAACCCGCGCACATCGGCGTGCCGGTGCCGAGCAGATGGGTGGAGGGCATATCCTTCATGCGATGGAAGTGCACGGGTGATTGCTTGATCATGACAACACTCTCAGGTTTGATGAATTTCTGCGTGTTCTGCCTGTGCGATCGCCTGCAGTTTGCGCATTTCCGTCATCTCGTTCGCGGTATAAAGCAGGCGCGGTGGCGGTGATTCACCGCGCTCCTGCGCCAGCCGCAACTCATCTGCGATTGCAAAGAATTCCTGTTGACTGATATCGCGACCGCCGAGCCCGCCAATGTAGCTCGCGAGCAGGGGTGCATTACTGGTACCGTAAAGCGCGGTCGCGAATTCACTGTGCAGTACGCCCCCCATACCCATCGATATGTTTTGATCGATGATGGCCACGGCTAAACATCCCTGTAACCGTTGCCTGATCTGCAATTGTGGGAACGGGCGAAATAGTCGCGGCCGCAGCAGGCCGATCTTCCATCCAGCGTCGCGCAGGCTGTCAACGGCATCGCGGGCCTTGGTCGAGAACGATCCCACCAAAACGAACGCGTATTCGGCGTCATCCATCCGGTAGCAGTCGATCATGTCGTGACGCCGTCCAAAAACTTCGGCAAATTCGTCGGCAATCTCGTCGTACACCTCCAGGGCCTGTTGCACCGCGAGGTGGGCTTCATAGCGAAAATAGGAATAGGGACCACCACCGAGTACGGCCATCGCCTGGCTCAATGGCGAATTGCCTTTGAATTGCAGATTTTCCGGGTCATATTCTCCAACAAATGTCTGCGCCCTGGAGGCATCGGCTAAATCGACCGGCTCGCGCGTAAAGGAAAGATAGAAGCCGTCGAGGTTGACGATCGCGGGCATGCGCACGTCCGGATGTTCGGCCAGTCGGTAAGCGATCAGGACGCTATCGGCAATTTCCTGGCACGTGGCGCAATGTATCTGCAGAAAGCCGCTATCGCGTGCCGCCATAATGTCACTATGGTCTGATTCGAGCGTAATCGGTGACGCCAGACCGCGCGAGACATTGACCATGACAAACGGGGTACGCCAGCCCGCGACGGTATACACCATTTCCATGCCGTAGAGTAACCCCTGGCTGGACGTGGCGGTGAATACGCGCACCCCCGACGAGGCCGCGCTGCCAGCCGCGGTAATCATCGAATGCTCGGACTCGAGCGTTACCAGCCTGGCATCCAGTTCACCCCGATCTATCCACGCGGCCAGATCCTCGATAATCTCGGTCTGTGGTGTAATCGGGAATGCCGGAATGTAATCCACCCTG
This sequence comes from uncultured Gammaproteobacteria bacterium, assembly GCA_945787265.1. Taxonomy (GTDB): domain Bacteria; phylum Pseudomonadota; class Gammaproteobacteria. The sequence continues at coordinate 3,913 of CALZHS010000137.1, forward strand.
GCGAGTCGAGCTCCCCAGGCCGCGGCGCTGTTACCGGTTAACAATTTGCGTGTCATGCTGTTGCTCCGTCTTCCTGCTCACGCGCAACGTGTTCTGCTATCGATTCGATCGCGTGAGGTGGGCATTGTGCGACGCAAACCAGGCAGCCCTTGCAATGGTCATAATCGATTTCGGGATAACCGTCCGCACGCACATTAATCGCGCCATCAGGACAGTAAGTGCTGCAAATCCACGCGCAAGCGCTGCATTTCGGGTAATTAATTACCGGCCGCATGGTTCGCCACAAGCCGGTCCGAACCTGGACGCTGGTAGCGCCAGCATGAATTGCGAGGTTGGATATCTCCGCATTTTCAAACGGAAAGTCGATCCACCCAGGTTTGGCGAAACCCCTGGCCGATGGCAGGCCGCTTTGCTCGACGAGACCCGCGTGGCAGGTCATTTTATCAAATACGCTACCAGCGATATCGAGATTCTGGTCGATGACATCCCGATCCAGGTGACCGAGTTCTTCAGCGATCGCTGCCAGCAGGATTTTGCGCGATATGGCGTTTGTCAGAGCAGCGGCAGCAGCGGCACAGCGACTGCCGATGTGAGGCAGTGCGGCGCGATCCTCGACTTCTTCCTGTGCCGCGAGGATCAGGATCCTGGCATCGGTATTTAACCTTTGCTGCCAGGTTTCGATGCTTTCATGGGTATTAATCAACAGCACGGTATGCCTGTCCATGCCCTGGGTTACTCCGGCCGCGGGCATGCCGACCAGGGTGTCATCGGCAACGATCACCAGGTCTGGATGGGCGATAACACCGCGCTCGTTGATGGCGGTTTTGGCGGCTCGCACATAGGCAAAAATCGGGGCACCACGTCTCTCTGCGCCGTAGCGTGGTGCATCCTGCACCTCGTAACCAGCCATGAAAAATGCGGTGCCGAGGATTCGGCTAGCAGTCTTCATTCCCTGCCCACCGCGACCATGAAATCGAATACGGAACATGATTACTGGTCTCTTTAAAATATATGCCAGCGGCGATAACTCATTGCTTGCTCCACTCGCCGGCGTGCCATCGCTAAAGCCGCATCACGCGGCAGGATCTGTTCCCGGTTTGCGGTTTCCAGCACCTCGCGCGTATTACGACGCAGTTTCTCCTCGATTGCGGTGAACGCTGCTGCTTCACCGGCGCCCTGGTACTCGGTCGCGGCACAGATCACGCCACCTGCATTAGCAATGAAATCAGGTATATTTAAGACGCCCTTTTGATGCAGGATTTTTTCCGCCGCGTAGGTGATCGGTATGTTGGCACCCTGAGCTATCATCCTGGCGTTAAGCCGATCTACATTGCCCTCGTGAATGACATCGGGCCGGGCCGCCGGAATCCAGATTTCGCATTCGATATCGATAATCGCATCGCCACCCAGTTTCTCGCCCGCGTCGTGCTCGGTAACACTGCGGCCAGCAGCCTTTAAATCGATGAGGGCGTCAACATCGAGGCCGTCAGGGTCGTGTATGGTGCCAGCAGTATCCGAAACGGCGACCACGATCGTACCTTGCTCACACAGAAATCTGGCCGCGTGTTTGCCGACCGCGCCGAATCCCTGTACTACAATACGCGCTCCCTTGATGTCGATGTCGCAGAACTCCCGTGCAACGTCGACCGCGTGACTCAACCCAAAACCGGTTGCCCCGATTTCATCGAGCGGGATGCCACCAAGCACACGGGGCAAACCAACAACGCGACCGATTTCGTCCTTGACCCAGCCCATGCATTCT
>CALZHS010000138.1 GCA_945787265.1 uncultured Gammaproteobacteria bacterium
TGAGTGTCGATGAATATGGGGGTGTTTCCGGCCTGATCACGATCGAAGACGTGCTCGAGCAAATCGTCGGCAAAATCGATGACGAACATGATGAAGACGAGGAAATCGACATACAGGTGCACGGCGCGAATCGCTACAGCGTGCGTGCCCTGACCCCGTTGCCGGAATTCAATGAGTATTTCAATACCGATTTCGAGAGTGAAGACATCGAAACCATTGGTGGTCTCGTGCTGCGCCAGTTCGGCCACCTGCCGGTGCGCGGCGAATCGGTGGCTCTCGATAACCTGACCTTCAAGGTGCTTAACGCTGACAGCCGTCAGGTTCACCTGTTCCAGGTCATCGATGACGGCGGCCGCACCGCTGAACACCACTAGTCGTAATTACCTGATTATACGAATCTGCGTGGCCCTGGTGCTGGGCTCGCTGCTACCGCTTGCCTTTGCGCCTTTTTCGATCTGGCCGCTCGCGATCTTGATCCCCGCACTGATGCTAATGGTTGTGCAGAGCAGCCTGTCAACGCGCAATGTATTCTATGCCGGGTGGATTTTCGGCATCGGTTATTTTAGTTTCGGGGTTTACTGGATCTACAACAGTCTGCATGACTTCGGCATGGCGTCACCCGTTGTCGCTGGCGGGATTACCGGACTGCTGGTTGTCATTCTGGCGCTGGCACCAGCCCTGACGTTTCATTTCTGGAGCCATTCGAGGCGCCACCTGGGGGATGTCAGCCTGTGGCTATTGCCCCTGTTCTGGTTTGGCCTGGAATGGATCAGGGGCTGGATCCTGACCGGTATGCCCTGGTTGAGCCTTGGTTACTCGCAAACCGGTTCACCTTTATCGGGCTTCGCTCCATTAATTGGAGTCTATGGAATCAGCGCGATGTGCCTGTTTATGGCGGTGGCGCTGTTTTTGCTGTTGCGTGACAGGCGTTACTCGATGCTGGTTATTCTAATTGCGATTCCGCTATCGGGGTGGCTGTTGCAACAGGTCGAGTGGACCGAGCCACAGGGGCAAAGTCTCAAGGTCACGATGGTCCAGGGCAACATCCCGCAGGAGGTCAAATGGCGCCGCGACCAGCGTCAGAATATTTTCAATACCTACTGGCGTGAGACCAGCCAGTTCTGGGACAGTGACCTGATTATCTGGCCGGAAACCGCGTTGCCCGGCAACTCCGATGAAATCGAGCAATCGGTTTTACAGCCAATGCAGAAAACCCTGATCGAGCAGGGCACGACGATTATCAGTGGCGTGGTAGGCAGTGATAAGGCGTCCGGCCGATATTACAACAGTGCCGTAATGCTGGGCACGGAGCGCGTCTGGTATCACAAACGGCACCTGGTCTTATTCGGCGAGTACTACCCGATGCGCTGGTTGCTCAACCTGTTTAGCGACTTGATAAACATTCCCTATTCAGACCTGACTCCCGGTCCCCGGGAGCAGCAGCTGATGAGCGTTGATGGCCATGCGCTCGGACTGTCGATTTGTTTTGAAGATGTATTCAGCCGCGATATTCTGCTGGCGCTGCCGGCGGCGAACCTGCTCATCAATCTCAGCAACGACGCCTGGTTTGGCGATTCGACCGCGCCACATCAACATATGCAGATTGCCCAGATGCGCAGCCTCGAAACCGAACGCGTCATGATGCGATCAACCAATACCGGCGTCACTGCATTTATCGACCACAAGGGCAGGGTGATCGCCCAAACCGCGCAATTCGAGACTCAGTCGCTCACCGAAGTAGTGCTGGGGCGCGAGGGTGTTACGCCATTTTACTATTTCGCCAGGATTCAGGGCCTGCTGGCGGTACTGCCGCTCCTGGCGATACTGCTTCTGGTGCGACGTAAAGCAGGTTAGGCTTTGCGTTCGTGATGGGGTGGAGTATCCTTCCCCCTTTTTCATCAGCCAGACCCTATGGATCCCTACGACCCAAAACTCCTGGAGGCGGAAACGCAGCAATTCTGGGCCGATAACCACGTTTTCGAGGTCAACGAAGACCCGAGTCGTGACAGTTATTACTGCCTGTGCATGTTCCCCTACCCGAGCGGCAAATTGCATATCGGGCACGTGCGTAACTACACCATTGGCGATGTAATTTCGCGCTTCAAGCGGATGCAGGGTTTTAACGTGCTGCAGCCCATGGGCTGGGACGCTTTCGGCATGCCGGCGGAGAACGCGGCGATCCAGAACAATGTGCCGCCGGCGGCGTGGACCTACCAGAATATCGACTACATGCGCGGACAGTTGAAACTGCTTGGGTTCGGTTACGACTGGAAGCGGGAGCTGGCCACCTGCAAACCCGAGTATTATCGATGGGAACAGTGGCTGTTCACGCGCCTGATGCAAAAAGGCATCGCCTACAAGAAAACGGCACCGGTCAACTGGTGTCCGGTCGATCAAACCGTGCTCGCGAATGAGCAGGTAATCGAGGGACGCTGCTGGCGTTGCGACAACGAGGTCGAGCGTCGCGAAATCGCGCAATGGTTTCTGAAAATTACCGATTATGCGGACGAGTTGCTGGCCGATCTCGAGCAGCTTGAATGGCCGGAGCAGGTTAAAACCATGCAGCGTAACTGGATCGGTCGATCGGAAGGCATGGAAGTCGAGTTTGAAGTCCCCGGTCATGATTCGCTGATGATCTACACCACGCGCCCGGACACGCTGTACGGCGCGACCTTCATGGCGATCGCGGCTGAACACCCGCTCGCGCTCGAGGCGGCTGCCGGTAACTCCGAAATTGCAGAATTTGTCGATAGCTGCCGCAAGACCAACACTTCAGAAGCCGCACTGGAAAAGATGGAAAAGCTTGGCATGGCGCTTGGAATCAATGCGATCAACCCGGTTAACGGTGAGCAAATCCCGGTCTGGATCGCGAACTTCGTACTGATGGGATACGGAACCGGGGCGATCATGTCGGTGCCGGCCCACGATCAGCGGGACTGGGAGTTTGCGCGCAAGTACGGTATCGAAATTCGCCAGGTAGTCGAGCCGGACGATGGCTCGGCGATAGATCTTGAAGCGGGATCTTTCGTGACCAGGGATGGGCGCTGCTGTAACTCCGAGATACTGGACGGGCTCGATTTCACAGCGGCCTTTGACCGCATCGCCGATCACATCGAGGCACAGGGTAAAGGCATTCGCCAGGTGAATTACCGCTTGCGCGACTGGGGGGTCTCGCGACAGCGTTACTGGGGTGCGCCGATACCGGTGATTAATTGTGCCGCCTGCGGCATTCTGCCGGTGCCCGAGGCTGACTTGCCGGTGGTGTTACCCGAGGATGTCGAATTCGAGGGTATCGGTTCACCAATCAAGAAAATGGATTCGTTTAAAAACATATCCTGTCCAAAGTGCGGAGGAGCGGCTGAACGCGAAACCGACACCTTCGATACCTTTATGGAATCCTCGTGGTACCAGGAGCGTTTTTGCTGCCCCGATCAGAACGAGGCGATGCTGGATGAACGTGCCGGTTACTGGTCCCCGGTGGACCTTTATATAGGCGGCATTGAACACGCAATACTGCATTTACTCTACGCCCGCTTTTACCACAAGCTGATGCGTGATGAAGGCCTGATCGAATCCAGTGAACCCTTTAAACGCCTGCTGACGCAGGGGATGGTGCTCAAGGATGGCAGCAAGATGTCGAAATCGAAGGGCAATACCATCGATCCCCAGGAGTTGATCGATCGCTACGGCGCCGATACGGTGCGCCTGTTCATCATGTTCGCGTCGCCGCCCGATCAGACCCTGGATTGGTCTGATGCTGGTGCCGAGGGCGCATATCGTTTCCTGAAAAGATTCTGGACGGCTGTGCAGGAGCATATTGCGAGTACCGATGTCGCCGCCCTGGTCGATACCCAGGCATTGACCGATCCGCAAAAGGCGATGCGACTCAAGCTGCACGAAACCATCAGGAAGGTCAGCGATGACTACGATCGGCGGCTGACTTTTAATACTGCAATCGCTGCCAACATGGAGCTGCTCAACAGCGTGTCTCGATTCGAAGATGAATCGGCGACCGGTACCGCAATCCGCCAGGAGGTCTTTGACAACATGGTACTGATGCTGGCGCCGATAATCCCGCATATCTGCCATCGCCTGTGGCAGGACCTGGGTCACGACAGCCTGATAATCGATCATCCCTGGCCCCGGGTAGACGCGGACGCACTGGTCCAGGAAAACATCGAGATGGTGATCCAGGTAAATGGAAAATTGAGAGGCAAGATGCAGGTGAGTGCCGATGCCGATCGTGACAGCTGCGAAGCGATCGCGCTTAAAAATGACCAGGTGCTGCGATTCATTGGAGACAACCCGGTAAGGAAAGTCATCGTGGTGCCCGGGAAACTGGTTAATATCGTTGTCTGATGCCGGTGAATACGGCCGCTTTTAGAATTCGGGTCGTTTTTGTGGTCACTATTGGCCTTGCGGCCTGCGGGTTCAGGTTAGCCGGAACATCGAATCTACCGCAAAACCTGTCCTCGATGGTCCTGGTGGATAGCGGGCTGAACCAGCAACAACAGGATGCGCTGCGCCGGCAGCTCACCCGCGCCGGGGCCGAACTGAAAAATCGGGATGATCCCGACGCGGTCAGACTGAAGATTTCGTTAAAGGTCTTACCCGACCGCCGGCTGGTCTCCAGTGCCAGCGATGGCAAGTCGGTGGAACGACTGACCCGCAGCCTCGACTTTAGCCTGGTTTCGGCCAGTGGCGAAGTACTGGTGCCAACCAGGACCCTGACACAGCAGAATGATATCGTGCTCGATGACGATAATCTGCTGGCGTCGGTGCGTGAGCGGTCCAGCGTGCTCGAAGATCTGGAACAGGACCTGTTTGAGCAACTAATTCGGCAGTTAAATCGAATTTAAATCGGTTGTTAAATTTACCCGCCGACAACAAGGGTTTATAATTCGCCGATCCTGGCCGTTTTCCCGCGAAATATTGGGCGGATAGTGATCGGAAGTATCTAATTAAAACTATATGTCAGAATTGAACGAAGCTGGATCATCTCCACGCGCTAATCCGCTAATCTGGATTTCGCTTATCGTTGTCGGCGTTATAGCCTACGTACTATTCAGTGGCGGTCGGGACGGCGGGCTGCCGAGCATAGGTCCGGACGCGTCGGTCGAGACCGAAGAGACCGTGGAAACCATAGCCAGTGCAGAAGCCTCGATTAGCACCGCAGAGGAAGAGACCGAAGGCACCATTGAACGCAGCCTGTTGGTGCCGCCGGGCATGCGCGCCCGTGAATATATCAAGGATCTGCGCACTAAGGGTAAGCCTTACCCGCTGGAACAGGTGTTTGAAAAGGCTCAGCAACACCTGCAGGAGGGAAGCCTGGCCGATGCCCACCTGCTTTACTTTTTTGCCGCGCGTGAAGACCATCTGCCGTCCATTATGAAGCTGGCAGAGATGTCGGATCCAACCCTGTTTCGTGCTGAAGATGCGCTGATGGATGATGCCGACGTCATCCAGGCCTACAAGTGGTATTCCAAGGCTGCCGAACTCGGCCATCAAGCGGCCAACGAGCGTGTCGATGGATTACATCAATGGGCCAGCAACGCTGCTGCGCTCGGAGATCCGGATGCCCAGCAGTTACTGCTTAACTTTCGATAGGTGAATTAATGAACAAGGCGTTCAGCAAACGAATAACAAAACCCCTGATAATGTTGTTCCTGTTAGC
>CALZHS010000139.1 GCA_945787265.1 uncultured Gammaproteobacteria bacterium
CACCGCGCATATCCCAGTCGCAGGCGAGCGCATAGATACAGCGAATTATGCCCTTGTGCACGACCGCCGCCGTATCCTGCCGCGATGCGGCAATCTGCTGCAACCAGGGCTGCAGTCGAACCTGAACCTCACGTGGGCTCTCGCCACCCGGCGGACGAAAATCCAGGCCACGGCTCTCGTTGGCGCGCATCTCGTCGCCGAGGCGCTTACGCAGCGGCTTCAATACCTCTCCTTCCCATTCGCCCCAGCTCATTTCAATCAACGCGGGCTCGATTTCTACAGGGGCTATAGCCAGCAGAGCTGCCGTCTGAGTGGCACGGCGCAGCGGGCTGCAATACCAGCGATAGGCTTTAAATTGGGGCGGGATTGACTGCTGATCGAGTTGCTTTCGACCGAATTCAGACAACGGCTGGTCGATCCTGCCCTGCACCCGTTTCGCGCGGTTCCAGTCCGTCATCGCATGTCGCAGCAAAGCCAGTTTCATGTCGGCGCACTTTCGCCAAGCGACTTATGAAGCTTAGCGACCAGGATATCGATCCCCCGATCCATCGAAAACGCCTGCCGCACCCGTTCGAAACCTGCCAGCGCCAGTCGACTGCGCAGCCCGGGATCGCGAATCAGTGTTTCCAGTGCTTGCGCAAGCTGTTGGCAGTTCTGCTGTTCGACCAGCCAACCGGTTTCAGCGTGGACGATAAGCTCCGGAATACCTGAAACACGGGTCGACAGGCAGGCCAGGTTCTGGCTCTGCGCTTCCATCAGAACATTGGGTAATCCATCGCGATCGCCATCAGCGGAAATCTTGCTCGGCAATACGAACAGGTCGGCGTCCCGATACTGGGACAGCACCTCGACCTGCGACAGTGCACCCAACCATTGAATATGCTCCTCGAGACCAAGTTCATGAGCCTGGCGCTGCAGTTGCTCGAGCAACTCACCGCCACCGATGTGAACGAATCGCCAGTGCAGGCTGTCGGGCAGGCTTGCCAGCGCCGCCAGCAGAATATCGTAACCTTTTTTATCCACGGCGCGCCCGACGCTGATTAATCTGACCTCGTTTTCAGGGTCGCTGCCGTCATGCATTGAACCGACACCCTGTTTTTGATCGAAGCGATCGAAGTCCAGCCCGTGGTATAGCAGCGCGACCTGATCCGCCCGACTGGCCAGTTTTGAAAGGTAATCGCGATTGGCGCGGGTACAGGTGACCACCCAGTCGGCACTGGCAAGCTTTTCACGCAGTTCCCAGCCCGGAATGGTCCAGACGTCCTTGGCATGGGCCGAGATGCTCCAGGTTCGCCGGGTCATTTTGCTCGCGTAGTAGCTAACCGATGCCGGCGTATGCATGAAATGCGTGTAGTAATGCTGCACCGAATCAGGCATTTCATGTGCCATCACGATCGCCTGACCGAAACGTCGCAATCGGTTGCGTGACGTATCGCGCGAGAAATCGCGCACCAGGGTCAATAGCGAAAGCCAGAAACCCGGTTTCCAGATAATCCACAGGCAGGCTCGCAGCAAACGCGAAATATCATCGTGTAAGTACTCGGGCAGGTAATAGACCGGCGCCTCGATTTCCGCGTGAATCGGGTGGGTGTCGGGATCGTAGGGATGGCGCAGCGAAAAAATACAGGGCTCGAATCCGCGCAACTCAAGCGCCCGGATTTCCTGGGCAATAAAGGTTTCGGATAAACGCGGATAACCCTTTAAAACGATTGCTAGCCTGGGTGGCATAACCTGTATTTGATATAAATCGAACGATGCGCGATAGTACACCGGCATGGCATACCGTGCTACCAATCCCAGTCGAGAAATCGGTGGATAGAATCAGGGTAAATATCCGGGAATAAATGGAACCTTCGTTATTTAAATATATCTGGACTCACAGCAAGAAGGACCAGATTCTCCTGATCCTGTTGTCGTTAGCGTCCCTGCCGCTGGTCTACGTTACCCTCGAACTGCCGAAAAGAATAATCAACCTGCTAGAAGGAATGGAGCTCCCCGGGGAAATACTCGGTTTCGAATTCGATCGGCTTGAGTTTCTGATGGTACTCAGCTTTACCTTCCTGCTGGTAGTGCTCGTTTCAGATACCAGCTCTACGAACGTATCCTGCGTTTCCCGCTGCCCCATTTTAAACGGGTTTCGCAGAGCGAGTTAATCCCGATGATCATGGCGGAAACCGAGCTCCTCGGTGAATTTATCGGTGAGTCTTTTACTTTGCCGGTGTTCCAGGGCGGTATCCTGTGTACCTACCTGTTCTTTATTTTTGAGCAGGATCCATTTCTCGGCCTGGCCGCGATTGCGCTTTACCCGTTTCAACTCTACGTCATCCCGCAATTACAGAAACGCGTTAACGAACTGTCGAAAGAACGTGTCGCAACGGCGCGTAATTTATCCGGCCGCATCGGAGAAACTGTCTCCGGCATTGGCGAGGTTCACGCCAACGATACCAGCCACTACGAGCGCGCGCATATCAGCCAGCGCCTCGGCAAAATTTACCTGATCCGCTTTGCGATTTACAAGCGCAAGTTTTTCATCAAGTTTTTGAACAATTTTATTGCCCAGCTGACGCCATTTTTCTTTTATTCTATCGGTGGTTACTTTGTTTTGCGCGGCGACCTGTCGATCGGCTCGATGGTGGCGGTACTGGTGGCTTACAAGGATCTCTCCGGTCCGTGGAAGGAGCTGCTGCGATATTATCAACGTCTCGAAGATATCAGGGTAAAGCACGCCCAGATCATCCAGCAGTTCGAGCCACAAAATATGCTGACCGCCGAAATTATCGATGAGCGCCAGGAGATCCATAAATTATCGGATGACAAAATCCAGGCCAATAATATCCGCTATAGCGAAGACGGGCTCTATTTCAGTATTGATGGCACCAGCTTCAAGATTCCGATAAAACAACACTACGCCGCAGTGGGGCTGGGCAATAGCGGCAAGGATGAACTTGCTTTACTGATGTCGAGATTAGTCAATCCCAGCGCTGGCAGCATTACCATCGGTGACCTGAAAATGGCAGATATGCCCGAGTCGATTACCGGCAAGCATCTCGGTTACGTGGGTGCCGGTGCTTTCATGTTCAACGGCACGGTACACGATAATCTTTGCTATGCCCTCAAGCATCAGCCGGCAAGCAAGAGCGGTGGCAAGCAAGATAAGGAACTCGAGCATGAACGCCTGCTCTCACGGCAGGCGGGAAACACCTCTGACCGTTACGACGATGACTGGATCGATCCTGGTGAACTCGGCCTTGAAAATGCCGAGCATTTGGTAAGACGCATCATCGAAATTCTCGAATGTGTCGAACTGGATGACGAAATTTACCAGTTCGGACTACTGTCCTATGTCGATCCATCGCAGAATCCTGACCTGACCAGTCGAGTTATGGAGGCTCGTAAACAACTAAGCGACAAGTTCAGGGAGCCCGAAAATGCGCGCCTGGTCGAACTCTTCGATACCGAAAAATACAATCTTAATATGACTGTATCCGAGAACCTGCTGTTCGGGACGGTTTACGGAGAATCAATCAACGTCGAACAACTGATTGATAATCCAGTGATTCATAAAGTGCTGAAGGAATTCGGCCTGAACCGTGAATTCCTGAATGCGGGTGTGCAGATCGCCGAAATCATGCTGGATCTGTTCTCCGATGTCGAACCCGATAGCGAACTGTTCGAGCAGTTCAGCTTCATCAATGCTGACGATCTGCCGGAGTTTAACAAACTGTTACAGCAAACCCGCCAAAGCGGTGTTGAAAATCTGCAACCGGAAGATAAACGTCGACTGATTTCGCTACCGTTCAAACTCATCGTGGCACGACATCGACTGGGACTGATTACCGAGCCTATCCAGCAAAACATTCTCAAGGCGCGACGCCAGATTCATGAACTCGCTGCGACCGAAGATCTCGGCATCGAATTCTTTGACGAGTCGCACTACAACCCGCGACTTTCGGTTCAGGATAATATCCTGGTTGGCAAGCTGGCCTATGGCCAGGCGCACGCCCAGCGTAAGGTCAACGAGCTGATCGCCGACGTCGTTGAAGCACTTGGCCTGCGCAACGATATCATCGCTGCCGGGCTCAACTACGAAGTCGGTGTTGGTGGCGGGCGCCTGTCCTCGATTCAACGGCAAAAGCTGGGGCTTGCAAGAGCCCTGCTTAAAAGCCCTGATTTTCTGGTGATCAACGAAGCCCTCTCGGGCCTCGATTCGGCGAGCGAACGTCGCCTGATAGAAAACGTCAGGCAATTGATGCAGGGTCGCGGATTACTCTGGATTCTCGGACGGGTTCAGATGGCAGAGCAGTTTGACGAGGTTATGGTCATGGAGAGTGGCAAGCTCATCGAAAAAGGCACTTTCGCCGAGATGAAAAATGTCAACGAACACTTCCAGCAGTTGCTCGCAGCGGAGTAATTCTGCGGGACATATCCTATTGCCTAAGGTAAAGGTGCGTTGTTAACAAGCGATCCGCGATTTCTCGCCTGATACCCCCCCACAAGCTACCCCAGTTAAGACGCAGCGGCGGATTAAAGGGTGTCAAACCGGCACGAGTGGCCATTCCGGTTAGCGTTTTACGCGTAAAGCAGTTGATATGTTCAAGCGGATGAACCGCGTCGAGCTGCGGCGACCACCCGTGCCGCGCCAGTATGTCGGCCACACCACGACCATCGGGCACGCGAATGCAGACCACTCCGCCAGGTGCCAGCCGCGCGCAAAGGTCCTTTAAGGTCTGCAGCGGGTCGGGGAGGTGCTCTAATACCTGGTTGGCATGAATGTAGTCGAAATGCGCCCCCGTTCCCGGCAGCTTGTCGACAACCTGTATTCCCATGGCCCGTGCGTGCTGGCTGCGCTGTGGAGACAATTCGTACCCGGTGACGTCGAAACCGTGTGCCTGCGCCATTCGACACCAGTAGCCCCACCCCATGCCGAAATCGAGAACGCGCACCTGGCCCGGCCGCTGGTCAAACAATCTCGTCAGTGTATGCACCTGCCCGGCATACTGCCGATAGAGTTTCGATTTTGCCGACTGTTTCTTGTGCAGACTCTGCGCGTTATCGATCCAGTCCTGGTAAAGGGCCTGCATCCCGTTTTCATTCAGAATCGGATCCTGGTAGATAAAGTCACACTGCTCACAGGCAACGACCCGGTAAGTTTCAGTCGACAAAACTTCTGCTGCTACCCTGCCCTGGTAGAACTGCTCGATGAAATTCGCCATGGTTCGATCGCCATAGGGAATTTCACACAGGATTTTGCACCCTGCAGACTCGCACAGGGGACAGACCGAGCGCCGATAAAACGCGACATTCATGAACTATTTGTAGGGATCGGCCGCGTCGCGCAATCCATCACCGAAGAAATTGAAGGTCAGGATTACCAGTATCACGGGGACAACCGGGAACAACAGCCATGGATAGAGCGCTACAACGTTGATGTTCTGGGCTTCGTTAAGCAACACACCCCAGCTCGTTACCGGTGGCCTTAATCCGAGACCCAGAAAACTCAGCGCGGTCTCACCCAGTATCATTGCCGGTACCGAAAGCGTGGCCGAAGCGATTAAATGACTCATGAAACCCGGCAGCAGGTGTCGGCCGATAATTCGTCCTGGCCTGGCACCCATCAACTCTGCCGCGGCACAATAGTCTTCCTCCCGTAACGATAGCAATTTTGAACGGACCGCGCGTGCCAGCCCGGTCCAGTCGAGCATTGCCAGAATCACGGTGATGCCGAAAAATATCAGAATCGGGCTCCAGTTCACCGGTAATACCGCCGACAACGCCATCCATAGCGGCAACTCCGGAAACGAGCGAATCACCTCTATCAATCTCTGTACCGAGGAGTCTACCCAGCCTCCGTAGTAACCGGCGAGACCGCCAATTATGATTCCGAGCGTAAAGCTGATAATAATCCCGACCAGGCCGATCGTCAGTGAAATGCGTGCACCGTAGGTAATGCGTGAAAACATGTCACGCCCCAGACGGTCGGTACCGAGCAGGAAGAAGGTACCGTTCTCGGGTGGGCACACCAGGTGAAAGCGGGCTTCGAACAGGCCCCAGAATCGATAACTGTCGCCCTGGCAGAAGAAACGCAGCGGCTGAACATCATCCTTCCGCTCCGGGTAATTTCGCTTCAGGATATCCATATCAAGCTCGTAATCTCTACCGTAAACGAAAGGCCCGACAAACTTGCCCTCGTGAAACAGGTGCACGCTCTGTGGCGGTGAATAAATAAACTCGGTATTACGGGTATGCAGGTTATAAGGTGCAATCACTTCACTGAACAGGATCGTCGCATAGTTCAGGGCCAGAATAACGCCGCAGATCACCGCCAGTCGGTGACGACGCAATTTCCACCACATCAGTTTCCACTGTGACGCAAGGTAGTACTTTTCCTGCGCCGGGGTCAGGGCTTCGATCGAATGGGGATCGAAAGGCTCGCGTGAAACAAAGTGCGAGGAACTCATTTGGCAACACCCCCGCCAAGCCGAATGCGCGGATCGAGCAGGGCCAGCGCAATATCGGAGACCAGCACGCCGAAAACGGTCAACACTGCAAGGAACATCAGGAACGATCCGGCCAGGTACATGTCCTGGCTTTGCAGCGCACTGAGCAGGATAGGCCCCGTGGTGGGTAACGACATGACCACGGCGACAATCTCGGCACCGGAAATCACCGTGGGCAACAGATTACCGATATCGGCGACGAAGAAATTAAGCGCTACCCGTAACGGATACTTGGCCAGCAGCTTGCCCGGTGGCAGTCCCTTGGCCCGTCCGGTGGTGACATACTGTTTTTGCAACTCGTCGAGCAGGTTGGCGCGCAGACGTCTTATCATGCCAGCGGTCCCCGAGGTCCCGATGACTATAACGGGAATCCACAAGTGCTCCAGAATCGAGATGATCTTGTCCGTGCTCCATGGCGCGTCGATATATTCCGGATCCATCAAGCCGCCGATGCTGGTGCCGAAATAGACGTTGGCAAAATAGAGCATGACCAGTGCCAACAGAAAGTTGGGCGTCGCAAGCCCGAGGAAGCCAAGCGTGGATAATCCGTAATCGCCCCAGCTGTACTGGTGCGTGGCCGAGTAAATACCAATTGGAAACGCAACAATCCAGGTAAACAGTATCGTCGCGATCGAAATAATGATGGTCAGGAAAAGCCGATCACCGACAACCTCCGTCACCGGTAAATCATACTCGAACGAGTATCCGAAATCGCCCTGTAGCATGCCGGTCAGCCAGTAGAAGTATTGATGCAGCCGCGGCTTGTCGAGCCCGTACTGCTCCCGCAGGAACTGGATTTTTTTCTCGTCCACCGACTCGCCCTGGCTTTGCAGCTCGGCAATATGGCTCTCGAGGTAATCCCCGGGCGGTAACTGGATAATGACGAATACCAGCATGCTGATCACCAGAAGCGTGGGTATCATCGTCAGGATACGGCGCAGGATATAACGGAGCATTAACGCCTGGCCTCGTCGAACCAGAAAGTATCGGGCTTGTAGATTCCGAAATATGCGCCTGGAGTAATATCGTAAAAACCGGTTTCGGGCACATTG
>CALZHS010000140.1 GCA_945787265.1 uncultured Gammaproteobacteria bacterium
GTGCCACTCGCGGTGGCGTCGCGCAGATCGCGCCAATTATAGATACGCTGATTGTCATAGCGAATGATTTGGTCGCCGGGCTCGATGCCCGCTGTTGCGGCCGGGGCACTTTCCAGAACGCTGGTTACGGCAACCCGGTTCGTCTGGCCCGAGGCGTAGAGATATGAATCGTATTCGGATTCGCTCAATTGGTTCCTGAGCTCATCTTCACTGTCGGTGAGTGCCTGCAGGGCCTCGCGATACCTGTCCCTGTCCCAGTCTTCGCGAATCGACTGGTCGCGCAGGTAAAGGCGCTCGAGCTCCAGCTGCTCGAAGCTGATCTTTAGTTCACGAGCCTGACTTTCACCCATGCCAGTTGCGATAAGTGCCTGCTCGTTGAACCATTTTTGATCAGAGCCGGGAAGACCTGATTCATCTTGTTCCTCGTCCATTGCCGCGAAATTTTTCTCTGCGGTTAGTTGAGCATTACGCTCCCATTCAATGATTTTACGATTGAGTTTGGCCAGCTTATTCTCGAGTGCTTTACGGGCCCTGATCTCCTGGTCGAGTCGCCGCTCCAGTGCGATGAGGCTATCACCCGCCGGATCAGTGTTTAAAACTTTTTCGCTTGTTCGACCCGATGCAACACTAGCCCGATCCTGTTCGGATACCGATGTGGTTACATCTGGCGTATCGGTCTCTAGTTGAACGGAAATGCCGATAACGATGCCAGTCGCCAGGGCCAGGCCTGCAAGAACTAAGGGATATTTCATATTTCAGATCCGGGAATTTCAACATTAAAAAATCAACCAGTGAGTCCAGTAGACTAACAGATGAATTTATAGTTCTAGGCAGAAGCGCAGTGAAAAGGTATTTGTCGATAAAAGACCGGAGATCGCTGTGTAACGTTTATTTATATCCTGTGCCGATATATTCCCGGTTTCACACCTTATATTCAGTTTTTCTTCAGGTTCGGCTTTTAACATGAGTTTCCGAACATCTCACGTTGCAATGGTGATCGTTTAATTCAATCACTTCCCCCGGGAGTATCCAATGCTAAGAATCGCCCTGTTGGTAATGCTGGTATTTGTGCTGCCCCCTGTTATTGCGCAAGCCCCGCAACTGAATGGTAAAACCGAGTTAAGCCTTCATGGCGGATTCGATTATCAGGGCCCCAATGGAGACAAGATTGATCTCGAGGTGGGTTACGGCTGGTATCTGCGTGATGACTTGCTGGTAGGCGGAGAATTCCAGTGGGCGCTGCTCGAAGATATATCGTCGAAAGGAGGCGATTACCGATCCCAACAGGCCAGCATGGTGGCGGTAATGTTGTTTATCGGCGACAGTGAGCTGGTGCCTTATGCTGGCCTGGAATTAGGCTTTCGTAACTCCAAGTTCGAGGATCTCGATGAGTCGGGACTGATCGCTGGGGGCCGCGTGGGCGCGCGCTATTTTTTAACCGAATCGGTTTCCATCGATGGCTCGCTCAGTTGGCTGCTGGCCGACAAGGAAGTTTTCATCGTCGATTTCGAAGCCGAGGATCAATATCTTTATCCGAGCATCGGAATTAACGCGGTATTTTAGGGATGGCACAATAACAATACTGGATTGGTTTTTATTGAAAACGCTAGTGTCCACCCTGCAATACGCTGTTATCCGGAGACAATTTAGATTTCGAATTCCTGGTCCAGCGGGAATATCGGTCTTTTCACGTTTCGATACGGCAGTCTTTGATAATCGGGCGTGCACAGAGCGCCGCTATCGCAGACGATCACCTGGTCGGCAATGGGTTCGAAATCAGCACGGAAGTGCTGCATCGATTTGAGAGCGATGGTTTGTTTTGATTCCGGGATAATCCCGAAACTCTTGAATTGTTGCAGATCCAGCATTTGCTGGGCGATCGTGGTAATTAGGATTTCAATACCCCCGGCACGTGCCACGACCGTTGGGCCGAAACTACGCTGCAGCCCACCGATCATTAAGCCACCACCGGTATAGCTTCCGTCACTCTTGCTTACCAATTCAACGCTCAGATCCAGTGGCCCACCACCGAACGCGGGATCGGTTTTGCCACCCAGTTTAACCGGGACTGATGCCCCGATTTCGTGCTGGTAAAGTTGTTTAACGGTTTCGCCATCGACCATTGGACCGAAACAGGCATCGCTTACGCCGGCGTCGAGCAGGGCGCGCAGCAGGTTGGTGGAATCTCCATAGCCGCCGCCACCCGGGTTGTCGGCGTAATCCGCGATCACCAGCGGTCCCTCGGCCGAGCTGAATTGCTGTGCGATAGCCGCGGCCGAGTCGACGTCGAGATAGTGGTTTAATCCCTCGTGACGGCGCTTCCAGATATCGTCGGCAAGGCTTTCGGCAAAAGCCCGGTGCGCATTCATGTCGCCCTCCGCGGTAACCAGCACTGTGGGACCGACCTCGGCGATATCGGCACTGGCAAAACCAGCGTTGATGCTGACCGCATAGACATCCGGGCGAAGCTCCCAGGCCTTTGCAGCCTCGACCCGTTCGATCATCGGGCCCAGGTCGGTACGTCCGCCATTGACCTCTTCGAGCATTGGACGGTGTACGCGAATCGTGCACGGACTGATTTCGCCGGTTAGGCTGCGCTGCAGGATTTCACCGGCCTGGCGCGCGCAGTCGCGCATGTCGATGTGGGGATAGGTTTTATAAGAAACGATAATGTTGGCAAGCTCGCACATCTTCTCGGTGACGTTGGCGTGCAGATCCAGGGTTATCGCGATCGGGACCCTGTCACCCGCGACAGCGCGCAGTCGCCGCAGCAATTCGCCTTCGCCATCCTCGCAAAAATCAGTGACCATCGCGCCGTGCAGCCCCAGCAATATGCCGTCGTATTGATTGGCTTTCAGCGCTGCAACGACAGGATCAACCAGCCAGTCAAAGGCCGCGGTAGTCACTTTGCCGGAGGGGCCGGCATTGGCACTGAGTATGTGGTCGAGCTGCCAGCCATATTTCCTGGCGATATCAAGGAATCCGGCGAGCTCCGTATTGTGGCTGCCGCGTGCCGCTATTGCGTCCTGGTCGAGCAGGAAAAGGTCGTTGCGAAACAACTGCTCGGCGTTTGGGACAAGGCGTAAGGTTTTGTGCGTGAGCAGAAAATGGCCGTTGCGAAACGCCTGCTCGTCGGTGGCAATACGGCTGAAGGTATTGGTTTCGTGTGCGACTTCCGCGGTCAGAACTCTATAGTGCATCGCTTTGTGCCGATTCTACATCCTGTCGTTTTTCTTCGGCGCAGAATATCATGACCCAGGCTTTAATAGCCGGGGAAAGATCCAGTGAAGTGGATCTCGAGCCACCAGGCAAGGGCACCGGTGGCTCGAGTATATAACGGAATTTAACGCTTCAACAGGTCGCGAATTTCTCCCAGCAGCACTTCTTCGTTGCTGGGAGCTGGTTCGGGCTCTGGCTCTGGCTCGGGTGCCGGCTCTTCTTTTTTCATCGAGTTCATCGCCTTGACGACGAGAAAGATCGCGAACGCAATAATAATGAAGTCAACCACGGTCTGGATAAAGCTGCCGTACTTGATCATCACCGGAGCCGCTTCACCGACGGCGTCCTTCAGGATAATTGCCAGGTCGCTAAAATCTACACCACCCATCAACAAACCGATTGGCGGCATCAAAACGTCTGCGACGAAAGAAGATACGATCTTGCCGAAGGCACCACCGATGACGATACCTACCGCCATGTCAACGACGTTGCCACGCATGGCAAAGTCTTTAAATTCACTCATCATACTCATGTTATTTCCCCTAAAAATTCTAATTTGATGTCAATACTAAAAACCAGGCTGGTTGCGGCCGTTGTGCAGTAATTCGAACGGCCGCAACCAGGTTTTTCACCGTGGTGGCAAATTTCAATACTTGATTTTCAAAGCCTCAACCAGTTCGATGGTCAACTCACCATTGCCAGGAATTTTGCTGTCGCGTTGGTATTGACGAACCGCCTGGGTTGTTCGGTTTCCATAGATACCATCAACCGGACCTGCCTGGTAACCTTTATTGTTCAGCGCCTGCTGAAGCTCGCGAACTATGTCGCCAGTTACATTGGTTTCGCACAAGATCGGCTCCCATTTCAGGTAACCATCACTGACCTTGTAAGAGGTTTCTACCGTCTCGTAGACAGGGGGCTTGCTAATCTTTGAAGTGCTTGCCGCCTTAACCAGTTTCTGTACCGCAACGGTGTCGTAGACAGCCGGAACCTTCCGGGTCACCGTCCGTGCGGGCTCTTTAACGACACGTGTTTTAACAGTCTTGTAAACTGCCTTCTTGACAACGACCGGCGCCGTGGTTTCCGGTGTTTTCAATATGCGTTTCTGTATCGTTTTGTACTCGGCCGGAATTTCTACCAGGCACATGATTTCACCGGTACTCTCATCAATTTTGGTGATCGGACCGGTGCCTTTTTTCCACACGGAATGGGCAGGTTTAACGAGTACCCGCTCTTGCACGGTTTCATAGACTGCCGGAATAACTCTTAACTCAGTTATTTCCGGGCTAACCAGCACTTTTTCCTCTTTCCAGCCATACACTGCCGGAATAACTTCCAGAACTTCCGTCTCTTCCTCAACCAGAACCGTCTTTGGATCAGAACGATAAACGGCAGGTATAATTTTCACCTCGTCGTATCCGTCTGCCTTGAGAACTGTCTCGGTTGCAGTTTTATATTTAGGCGGGGAAAAAACGCGCGCAAAACACTGACCAGCCCTGGCTTTCGGCGGTAACAAACTGTCCTTCATGGAAGCATCAGATTGACCTGCCTGCTGCGTACCCGTGCTGGCGGTAGTCATTGACACTTTTTGACTTTGATCCAGTTGCTTTTTTAACTCGCTGATTTCCTGGTTACGCGCCATCAGTTCCTTGTCGCGTGCGGCGATTTTCATGTCACGTGCTTCAATCTCCTTATTGCGAGCGTTAATTTCTGCTGCGTATTCGCTCTGGTTGCTTCCGAACTGTTCGCTCGAAGAGCTGCAGCCTGATATCAGTGCGATCGAATATACTGCTACTACTACAAATAAAGGTTTCATTTTTACACCTCTGTTATAAGTTGGTTCGTTTTCATCATATCAATCCGGGCAAACAAAATTGTTAAACCTTTGAGCACCCCAGTCTGTGAAATGCTTATCGTTTTGCAAAGCATTGGCCAATAATTCAGCGAACACCCTGGCGTCAACACAAGAACGTTGAATCAGGCTTGCGGGCCTTGACATTCCGGGTAAGAAGTCGACGACTATTTATTGATCATCCTTGATGCCCAGCTATCGGTAATGGCTTTAGCCGCGTCCTTGCCACCAAGGCCAAATGCGAGCGCCATCGCAACCGCGACTCCACCGATGGTGAAGCCAAAAGCCATGTTAACGATGTTGTCTGCTAATCCCATTGATTTGAGCCCCATTGCCAATACCAGTCCCAGTATCGCGAAGCGCACAATATTTGCGATCGCCGCACTCGTTCCCGCCTTTAATTTTGCATAAGCGAGGTTGCTTAGAAAATAACCGATAAACAAAATAATACTGCCGATCAGAATACCGCCACCAAACTCGATTACCTTGGCAAAAATAGCTGAAATTACATCGATGCCTAGCAGGTTGATAGCTGCCGTCGATGCGGACAGCATTGTGA
>CALZHS010000141.1 GCA_945787265.1 uncultured Gammaproteobacteria bacterium
CCTGACTATGACAGAGACCCCCAAGCGCGGTTTCGACCTCAGCGAGTTCGAGGCCAGAGCCGAACGTGCGCAACAAATGATGCGTAACGAAAAAATTGATGCCATGCTGCTGACAACCGAGGCCCACGTGCGCTATTTCAGCGGCTTCCTGACCCAGTTCTGGCAGAGCCCGACCCGCCCCTGGTTTTTACTGTTACCCCTGTCGGGCAAGCCAATCGCAGTGATTCCTTCGATCGGTGTCGCAGGAATGCAGCAGAGCTGGGTTGACGATATCCGCAGCTGGTCCTCGCCACAGCCGCAGGATGACGGTATCTCGTTGCTGCTGTCGACGATCCGTGAGATACCGCGACGCTTCGGACGATTGGGTATGACCCTCGGTAACGAGAGTTACCTGCGCATGCCCGCGCGCGATTATCGCTATCTCGAAGCCGAGTTGACTGAATTCGAACTGGCCGATTGTGCCGACTTGATGCTCAGGCTTTGCAGCGTCAAGTCACCAGCCGAGATAGCAAAGATAAGGTACGTATGCGAACTCGCCTCGGACAGTTTCAACGCACTGCCAGGATTCGCGCGTATGGGTCAGAGTGAACGCGACATCCTGCGCGCGATGCGGGTCGATTTGCTCGCCCGTGGGGCCGATCATACGCCCTACATCGTCTCTGCATCCGGCCAGGGCGGTTATGGCGATATCATTATGGGACCCAGTGACCGCGCGCTCGAAAACGGCGACGTGTTAATCATCGATACCGGCACCGTGTTTGATGTTTGACGGATATTTCTGCGACTTCGATCGTAACTATGGCTTCGGTCATGCGTCGGATAAGACCCTGCAAGCCTATGAGACCGTTTTCCGCAGCACCGATGCCGGCCTCGCGACAGCCAGGCCGGGGGCTACCACTACCGACGTCTGGCAGGCAATGTGGGCGGTGCTGGAGAGCGGTGGTGCACAGGGTAATGATGTTGGCCGAATGGGGCATGGACTGGGCGCCCAGTTAACGGAATGGCCGTCGATTACCGCAACCGACCAGACCCTGCTGGAGCCCGGCATGGTAATAACGCTCGAGCCTGGTATGGAGTTTGAACCGGGTAAAATGATGGTGCACGAGGAAAACATTCTGATCACCGAATCGGGCGCCGAACTCCTCAGCAAGCGTGCTCTGGCCGAATTGCCAATCATCGACTAAAACAGTACCCGAAATGAAACAGTTCCTAGTCAATTTGAGCATGCAGCGGCGCTACTGGGTTGCCCTGATCCTGATCGGCATAGTCCTCGAGGGCGGCGCGCTCTACTATCAATATGCGCTGGACGAATGGCCTTGCGTGCTGTGCATTCATATCCGCATCTGGGTAGCCGCGTTTGTTTTACTTGCTCTGTGCGCAATTTTCTTCACGCGCTCGACCACCGTCATGCGTATCGCGCACGGCCTGAATACCGGAATCATGATCGGATTTCTCGAGCGCAGCTGGCGGGTTCTCGCGGTCGAGCGTGGCTGGATATTCGGCGACTGTGACATGAACCTTGGTATGCCGGCATGGTTTGCCCTGGACAAGTGGATACCTTCCCTGTTCGAGATACAAACCGCCTGCGGTTATACCCCGATAATTATTTTTGGAATCACCATGGCCGAGACGCTGATTGTAATTTCAGCGTTTATGCTGATAGTGAGCGTCTTAGTTTTCATTGCGAGCTGGCTTGAATAGTCCGCGTAAAGAAACATCCATAACAATCGCATTCACGACTATTTCCTCAAATCGCTGGCAATGTAATCCGTAGCAGCCAGGCGGACTGCTGGCGATTACGACCGCCCACTAAACCGCGTAGCGTTCGATAATTCGGGACTCGTTCAGTTCGAGCCATTGCAACGCGATAATGGTCGCGGAAGAGCGGATTTTGCCGTCGCGCAGCCAACCGTAAGCCTGCTCAGCATCGATGACCATGACCCGTATGTCTTCATGTTCATGGGGAAGCCCGTGAATGCCACCGACGCCTTCGCTATCGACAATTCCGCAGAAAAGACTGCAGTGTTCGCTGGTACCGCCGGGACTGACGTAGTAACGACTAATCGTTTCCAGTTCCCGGATGTGACAGCCGGACTCCTCTTCGCATTCACGTATTGCGACATCCGCTTCCGACTCTTCCGATTCGATAACACCGGCAACGCATTCGATGAGCCAGGGCCCGTCGCTATCGCTTATCGCTCCGGCCCTGAACTGTTCTATCAGCACCACCTTTGCGCGAACGGGATCGAAGGGCAATACCGCGACCACGGTTCCACGCTCAAAAATCTCGCGCGTAATGAACGGGCTGAAACCGCCACCAAACAGTTCATGGGTGATGCTGTACTCGTCCAGCCTGAAATACTTTTCGAACAACGTGAGGTGCTGTTCAAGCTTCCATTGATATTTCACGTCGACATCGGTCCTATCAGTTTTTCAACCTTTACCAGGTCCTCCTCGGTATCCACTCCCGGACCCGGTTCGGCACGCGCGATTTCGGTATGGATCGCGTACCCGTTGCATAGCGCGCGCAGTTGTTCGAGTGATTCTGCGACTTCCAGGTCGCAGGGTTCGAGTTCGCTGAAAATTTTTATAAAACCGGCCCGGTAAGCATAAATACCGATATGCCCGAGGTATTGCTTAACTTCACCATTACGATCAAACGGGATCATGGAACGACTGAAATACAGCGCATGGCCGTTGCGATCATGCACCAGCTTAACCAGGTTGGGATCCTGCGCATGCTCCACATCGACGATCTTGTGCAAGGTTGCCATCGTGCATTCATTTGTCGCAAGATTGTCGGCGACCTGGGTAATGTTGACGGCAGGCATTAGCGGTTCGTCGCCCTGCAGGTTCACCACGATACTGTCCGCGGTCCAGGCCAGCTTTTGTACCACTTCCAGAATTCTGTCAGTGCCGCTGCGGTGTGCGCTATCGGTCATGCAGGCGCGGCCGCCAAAGCCTTCGACGACATCGGCAATGCGCCGGTCATCGGTTGCAACCACGACCTCGGTTGCGTTTGCCTGCTGCGCCGTGGCATATACCCATTCGATCATTGGTTTGCCGTGAATGGTTCGCAGGGGTTTACCCGGCAGACGCGACGACGCAAAGCGCGCCGGTATCACGATACGAAAATCGATGGCCATTTGACTATCGCAGCGCCTCAACCTCTTCACTACTGAGTTCGCGTGCTTCTTCGGGTAACATCACCGGGATCCCGTCCCGGATCGGGTAGGCAAGTCGCGAGGCTCGCGAAATCAATTCCTGTCGTTTTTTATCATAAATCAGGGGACCCTTGGTGACCGGATCGACCAGTATATCCAGTAAATGTTTATCCACGGTGACGACTCTCCAGTAGTTGCAATATCTGACTGCTCAAGTCCTCGCTAAACTCGATGTTGAGCGGGACCACCCACAGGTTATCGCGAGCGATGGCTTTTAATTTTACCGCATCTTTATGAGTGACCAGTATCGGCAGTTCGGGTTTCAAATTCAAATCCTGCACATTGAATTCGTAATGATCCGGGTACTCGTGCTCGATGACATCGATACCCATCTGTGCCAGGCTGGCAAAAAATATTTCGGGAAAACCGATTCCAGCCAGGGCATGCACCTGCCGGCCCATGAATTCGCTGATATGCCGGGTTCTCTCGGGTTGAACCAGGTTCCAGACTTCTCCCAGCGACTCGATAACCTGGTCACTATCCCGGTTAATCGTTAGGTCAACGCGCTTCAGGCGGCTACGTGGCTCACGCAAGGGCCCTGCCGGCAGCATTAATCCATTACCCAGCGAAAGATCCCGGCAAACCGCGATCTCGATATCGCGCTTCAACGCGTAGTGCTGAAGACCGTCATCCGAAAGTATAATATCGGTCTCGGGAAACCGTTCGAGTATCTGCATCGCGGCGTCAACCCTGCGGGCACCAACCCCGATTGGACAGCGACAGACTTCCGATATCATGTTGGCTTCATCACCAAAGGCACTGTGGGTAATACCGTCCTGTAATATCTGTACGCTTTTCTCGTTACCACTCTTGTAACCCCGGGGTGGTAACGGGTAGTTTCGTCGACCTTTTCAGGCGCAGCCGATACCCTAAACGGCGCAGGTTGACAGACAGATAAAAGGCCAGGGAAAGCGGCATCAATAGCAGGGACAGCGGATTAATCGACCACAGCCACCAACCCTGCCTGCGCTGGGTCGACATACTGATCCAGTGCTGCATCAAGGATTTGTTGAGTACCGAGGAGCGGATAATTTTCGGTCGTGTGCTGGGTTGTATCTCGCTATCCTTGCCATCTCGAAATTGCATCGCATGCAGTTTCGAGTAGATCCCACCTTGTTCGAGCAATTCGGCATGAGTGCCCTGCTCGACTATTTTCCCCTGGTCCATAACCACGATCAGGTCAGCGTGCTCAATCGTCGACAATCGATGCGCGATAACCAGCGTGGTCCGGTTTTGCATCAGGTGTTCCATCGCGTGCTGAATATAGCGCTCTGACTCGGTGTCTAGCGCCGAGGTTGCCTCGTCCAGAATCAGAACGGGCGCATTCTTCAGCAACGCTCGCGCAATCGCTATACGTTGACGCTGACCCCCGGATAACAGCACCCCTCGCTCGCCCACTTCGGTATCCAGCTGGTCTGGCATTTCGGCAATAAACTCCCAGGCGTGGGACTGTTTTGCTGCTTCGATAATCTGGTCTTCGTCTACCTGGTTGCTGATACCGTAAGCGATATTGTTACGGATGGTGTCATTAAATAACCTGACGTCCTGACCGACGTAGGCAATCTGACGCCTTAGCTCAGAGATGCGATAGCGATCGAGTCGCTCTCCATCCAGCGACACCTCGCCACTGTCATACTCGTAAAGACGCGGAATAAGATTAACCAGGCTGGACTTTCCGCTGCCCGAGCGACCCACGATGGCGACGGTTTGCTCGGGCTTAACCTCGAAACTGACTTCGTCAAGCACGCGTTGATCGCTGCGTCGATAACACAGCACGACCTTGTCAAACCGGATATGACCCCTGGCGCGGTCCATTTCCAGTTCACCCTGGTCCTGTTCGCTGGCAAGCGAAGTAAATTCAAACACGCTCTCGCCCGCGGCGATGCCTTTCTGGATATTGGCGTTGATTGAAGACAGGACTCGCATCGGTGCCAACAGCATGGTCATCGCAAAAATAAAGGAAACGAAGTCTCCGGGACTGATAAGGTTGCGCATCGATACTGAAGTTGCAAAGGCAACAATAGCCGCGAACGCGACGGCAACAACCAGCTGGATAAGCGGCATGCTGACTGATTGCGCAATCGACATTTTCAAATGTAATTTCAGGTTGGTCTGGTTAACCTTAAAGAACTTGTTGCGCTCGAATTCATCACCGCCAAAAATTTTAACAATGCGGCTCGAATCGACCACTTCCTGTGCCACCTGGGTAACGCCACCCATCGATTGCTGGATGCGCTTGCTAATGCTGCGGAAGCGTCCCGAAATTCGGACCACGATCAGGAACACGATCGGGCCTGCTAGCAGAAATATGGCGGTCAGCTGCCAGTTCAACCAGACCATGTAACCAAGCAACACGATGATTCGCAGACTATCCTGGATGAATACCGTCAACGAGCTTGAAACCGATTTGGCAACTTGCTCGACGTCATAGGAAAAACGCGTGACAATGGCCGCCGTCGAGGACTGATCGTACTCGTCGCTGGTCAGGGTCAATAATTTCTCGAACATCATTGTACGAAGGCTATTAATAACATTGCGCCCGATGTAATCCATGCAGTAGCTGCGCATGAATACTGCCCCCATCCTGACAACAAAAATCAGTATTATCGCTACCGGAATCAGCTTTATTATCGTCGGATCGCCATCAATGAAGCCATCATCCATTAGCGGTTTCATCAGGTAAGCGAAAGCAGCATCAGAAGCGGCGAAAATGATCATGCCGATCACTGCCACCAGAAAGTATGCCTTATGCTCGAAGGCCAGCGATAACAGCGCCCGATAGGCCCTGGCGCCGGTTAAATTTCCTTCAATCGGTTTCACTAGGTTGCTCTCTGGAATATCACGCGATCGATTACTCGAGCGGACGAGTGGTGGCGATCGAAACCTGTGTAAGTCCCAATTGACTGACGACATCCATCGCGGTAACCAGCGACTGGACCGGGGAATCAGCATCGGACTGGATCACGATCGGCAACCTGGTACCGGACATGGTGCGCTCCAGGGCAGCCTTCAGGGTGGCACTCTTGTTGTTGGTGAGTTCGCGTGAATTGAGGAAGAAGTTTCCCCGGGCATCGATCATCAGGTTTAATTTTTGCGGTGGCGCGGCGACCTGGTCCTGGTTGGCTTCGGGCAGATTGATTTTAAGTTGCGATGTGGTATCGAATGTCGTCGACACCATGAAAAATATTAATAATAAAAACACTACATCGATCAAGGGAGTCAAATTAATATTGACGTCCTCTTCGACATTTCTGCTGTGGAAGTTCATCGCTCAGACCAGCTTCTTGCGATCGCCATGCAGAAAATCAACCAGCTTCATCGCTTCCTGCTCCATTGCCACCACGAGTCCGTCTATTTTACGTTTCAGGTGCCGATGAAAAATAAGGCTTGGAATTGCAACGGTCAACCCGGCGGCCGTGGTGATCAACGCCTCGGATATTCCACCGGCCAGCTGCCCCGGATCACCGACACCTATGACGGTGATCGCGGTAAAAACTCGAATCATCCCGATCACGGTTCCCAACAGGCCCAGCAAGGGCGTTATGGTAGAGATCGTTCCCAGGGTATTCATGAATCTCTCCATTTCGTGCACGACGTGGCGGCCGTTTTCTTCGATGCTTTCGCGAATCAGGTCACGCGACAGGTGCCTGTTGATCAATCCAGCCGCAAGCACCCTGCCAAGCGGGGATCCATTCTCGATTTCAGTTATATGCTTCTCGGTTAACGCATCGCTACTCAGCAGGTTCCAGATGCCGGTTAGCAGCTTTTCGGGAATTACTTTTGTTTGGCGAAGGGTCCATAGCCTCTCGATAATGATGGCCGCGGCAATAACCGAGCACAACAGTATCGGGATCATCAGCCAGCCTCCTGCCTGAACCAGTTCGAACACGCTTTATTCCTCAGAAATTAATGCCGCACATCATACTGTGACAAGCGTCTTTTTACCATCGCTGCCAGATGCGCCGCGCAGGCTTGCGCATGGTCTTAACCTGGAGATCCCCACCACTGCTTCGCAGTCTGATCGCCCCGTCTTTATCACTACGATACCGCCGTGAACCAATGGTTTTATAGCGCGACACGACCTCGTTCGTCGGAAAACCCCATCGATTGTTTCTCGACAGCGTAAAAACCACGTGATCCGGCCTTACCCGGTCCAGAAACGGCTGGCTCGACGAGGTACTGCTGCCGTGGTGGGGCGCCACCAGCACGTCTGCATGGAGTGCTGCACCATATTTCGACAGCAACTCGGATTCCTTCACGGTTTCTATATCTCCGGGTATCAGGACACGATGATCGCCATTTACCCGGAGTACGCAGGAACGATTGTTACTGCCTGAATCGGCCTTCGACTGACCGGCAACCAGGAAACTGAAATCCACGCCGTCCCAGCGCCACTCAGGGTAGTCATGACAGGAGCGCACGCTATGCTGCAGCTCGAACCTGGCTTTAAGTTCTTCCGGCGTACCTGATAAGAGACTCGAGGGTTGGTAGAGATCGCGGAAGGAATGCAGCCCGCCACTGTGATCCTGATCAACGTGGCTGATAACCAGTAAATCGGGAACTCGGATTCCATGTCTCAACATGAAAGGCAGCAGCGCCCAGTCGACGGGATTCCGCTCCCCGCTTCTGCCTGGACCCAGGTCGTATACCAGGCTGTGATTACGGGTTCGCAATATCAGCGCGGTTCCCATACCAACGTCGAAAACAACGAGTTCATAAGCACCATGCTGGAGTCTCGGCTGATGCCAGGTAAATGCTACAGCAAGGCTCAACATTGCGACTCCGCGAACCCCGAAGCTTCGCGGCAATAGCAGGGCCAGCAGCGCAACCAGGACCATCAGTAGCAACAGCGAAGGGTAAAATACTGCACTGGATTGCAGACCAGAATCGATCAACCAGTTGACATAGCCCAGCAACCATCGCAGTAAGCTGTCTGCGATGTTAAACAACATGCCGCCACCGGGCAGGCCTGACATTACCAACAGGCAGCCCGCCAGCACTAGCGGTAATATCGCAAAACTGACCACGGGAATCGACACGATATTGGCCAGTAATCCCGCCGGGTAAAACTGGCCGAAGATGAGGATACCCAGGGGTGCGAACAACAATGAAAAACAACACTGCAGGGCCAGTAATCGTTGCCACCAGGGTAAATTACCTGGCAATCGAAACTGGACAAAAGCGATCACCAGTAATGCACAAAAGCTTAACCAGAATGCGACTGAACCGACACTCCGCGGATCGATGATAATTATCACCGATAGCGCCAGGGCGACCGATTGCGACAGATTGATCCGGTTGCGGGTCAGCAGTGCAATGCCAAGCGCCGCGAACATGATTAATGCGCGCGTAGTGGGGAGACTAAAGCCGGCCAGGGCGGCATAACAGGTGGCTGCAACAATGGCCATTAACCAGGCCGCCTGTATGCGATTGAGGCCACAGCGATAAAGACCCAGACGCCAGCAATGGCGACCGAGACCATAGAACAGCAACGACACCGTGCCGATATGGAGACCGGATATGGCGAGTAAATGCGCGATACCACCGGACTGTAACAGGCGCTTTTGCGTTGCCGGTATGTCACCCCGGTATCCCAGCGCCAGCGCCTTGATCAGGCCTCGATGTTCACATCGATCGCAACTGTGATCAATGCTGGCAGCGAGGCCTGTACGCCAATAGTTTGGATTCCACCAGCGCGCATCCTCGAGTTTCCGATTTGCGCTCGAGTTACGAATATATCCTGCGACATCGATTCCGTTGGTAAATTGCCAGGCTTCGAAATCGGAACCTGCGGGATTCATCGTCCCGGTCGGTTGCCTCAGCTTCACCTCGAATTCCCAGAGTTCTCCGGCAAGCGGCAGCCGCTCATCCTGATACCAGTTGAGACGGGCGCGGCGCGGCATCGCTCCTGCATAACGCTCGATCTCTATGATGTTAAGGGACAGGCTGATACGCTCCCGTTTGACCCCGTGAATATCGTCAAAGATTCCACGCATCAACGTAATTCGATTGTCAAAATCACTATTAAGCCGGTGTTCGAGATGATGGTGAAACGCAGCGCTGCTCCAGAGATAGGCAGCGCTTAGTAACAGGATGAATCGGTAGGCCGGGCAGCAGTAGCAAAACAGCAGCACAATCGGCACCAAAGCCGACCAGTATCGATCTGGAAGTTCGTTACCAAAATAAGCGAAAAGCGACCCAAGCACGATCGCAAGTGCGTGTTGAGGCATGCTTTCCCTGCCCTGTTTCCCTGTTGTGTGACTCAACTCTTTGCAGAATATTCAATTAGTGTCGATAATACAATAATCATGGCAAGGAAG
>CALZHS010000142.1 GCA_945787265.1 uncultured Gammaproteobacteria bacterium
TATCTTGATCACGTGCAACGATAACCAGACAATCGTCAAAACGCAGAGCGATGCGCAGATAACCGAGGTCATTTTAACTTCCCGTCACATTTGGGATAATAAATTTATGGCTCGAATCGGTTGATAGATCAGGGTCGGGGCCGAACCCAGAACCAGCTAGCGACAACCAGCGCGCCAAACACTGTATAAACCACGATAAACACCCACTCCGGCGCCCTATAATAAAGTAGCGTCTCAAGCCAGTGTGCGACGAAGGAACCCGGGTAGGTGGTATCGCCCGCTTTCTCCCGCAGGTTCATCTCCCACAGGGTGAGCGGACAGATGATGCTGAAACAGGACTGCAGCACGACGATAACGATCGCCGCGAGGTGAGCAATACGAAAGCGGCGATTGCGTACCCAGCTCCAGTGCAATAGTCCGCCAGCAAGGACCAATAGCAGGCCAAGGATCACGAAGGCGACAAACAATGCATGAATTAACAGAACCGTGTCGGCAACAACAAGATAAATCAGGTTAGTGTCCATCAAACCACCTTGCACTGCCGGTTATTGAATGTGCCATGATGTGGAGCCCGGTCCGAACGGCAGGTTTAGTCGGATTTCTTGTATCCCTGCTGCAGCATGCAGGCGTTGATTTCTGCATGGGCGGCACGCTCTGCGGCCGCGGACTCATCCTTCGCCAGCATCTTGGCCTCATTGCTGTTCGCACGTCGAAGCTGAATATTTCTCTGCGCTTCGATCTGCTCCAGTTTTTCGTCGATCTGGCAAGTCGCCCGGGCTTCCTGAAACCTGGTTTGCACGACCGGACCACCATCCAGCCGGGTCCATTTCGAAGCGCAGCCGGATACGATTATCGTCAATATGATTGCGACAGTTCGAGTTAATTTTTGCACAATATCAATCCCCTCTGTTTGAACATACCTGCGCGGAAACTGGCTGGAAATACCTGATGTGGCCAACTAAAGCTTCAATGATTTCGGTGACCAGCGATGTAACTGGCCTGGTCTATCCTCGATGCTAATCAACCAGAAATATGCTTTCGCCTGCCAGTCTAGAGCTCTATACCAACCTGGTCGAGTATCGTTATCATCAACCAGTAGCAGACGACGGTAATCAGGATCGATAGCGTCATGCTCAGATAAAAGTTAATCCCCTGTTTCAGTAGCAGTGGCAGCGAGATAAAAAGGGCAAGCGATGGCAGCACCAGCCAGAAAATCCCGGAGGCCAGCCCGGTAATCCGGTCGATATCCCGGGTGTCGATATAAAGCCAGACCATCGCCAGCACGGACACCAGCGGTACGGATGCGAGTATGGCGCCTACCAGGGAGCTGCGTTTCGATATTTCCGAAATGATGACAATCAGTATTGCCGAGATAACAACTTTAACGATGTAATAAGCCATGGATTGCCTGGTATGAGTGAGAGCCATCAGTAGATGGTATTGCTGTGCCCGATAAAGTCACGAATTTGATCGACGATCTGATCCAGCTTCTTGCCGTGCAAACCCGAGTAACCGCGCGTTAACGGTATGATGGTGTCATCGTCGAGAATTACTACCAGGCGGTGGGAGTACTGCAAACCGCCCGAGTCGCCCGATTCGATAGCGTCGCGCCTGATCTTGATGATGCGTGTGAGCGGTACTTCGCCAGCTTTTTTCTGCAACAGGTTGCGCCAGCGCCATCGAAACACGCCGTCGGTCCGGGAAAAGGTGAAACTGGAGATCTCGAACAGGTAATACGCTCCCGCCAGGGGTAACAGCACACCGATAAACAGGCCAACCAGTTCTCCGGTTTTGATACTGCCGTCAATTACCCCCGGTCCAAGCTCGATCAGCATCAGCGGTGGAAGACACAGCAATACCAGCGCGAGCACGTAACTGTTTGACCGAACCCGGTAAGCGGACTCGTCTTCTTCAGTGACCAGCATCGGTCTGCTGCCGTTTAAAAGCCATTTTCAGCCTCTGTCGTCGAGTGAAAACTGGTTGCGCGCGCGCTCAGCCTCTGCTGCATTTGCTGCATCCACTTTTGCAACCCTGGGAACGATGCCAGCATCGCAGTACCTTCGGGGGTTTCAATAAAATAACGCAGCATTGGATAAGCGTGCAAATCGGCAAGCGAGATGGAATCGCCGGCCAGGAACTCGTAGTTTTCACGCAGCAGGTCGAGTTGCCGCAGAACTTCTTGCAACGTTGGAATCGCCGAGGCCACCAGGTCTTCGTCAACCCGGCCACCACTGCCTGCGACGACAATCCGCTGCACGTAGACATCCCAGACCATTGGACGATAGGTATACGCGTCAAGGATGCCAATGATCTGGTTCATGCGGGCACGGCGTGACGAAACCGACGGTTGTAATGCAACACCTGGAAATGTTTCATCGATGTAGCGCGTTATAGCAGCGGTTTCATAGAGGTAGAAATCACCATGCATCAAGCTTGGAATCGTGCCGAATGGATTGTGTGCAAGGTATTCGTCGGGCGGCCCGGAGTCGGCAAATATATCGACCTCCTCGAGTTCGTATTCGACGTTTTTTTCCTCGAGCGCCATGCGCGCGATGCGGGTGTAAACGCTTATCCGCAGTCCCAGTAACTTAATCATGGTCATTACTCTGCCGGATCATGATGGTATTGTGGCGAGCACTTCGGCGGTGGAGCGCAGTGCACAGAACTCTCCGTCGAGGCTAACCAGGTTGACCCGATGGATGTCTTCGGCGGAGTAATGCACACCATCGTAACCGATGCGCTCAAAGGCCGCGGTCGCATCGCGGACCAGGGTCACGTCAAAGCCCAGGTCGGAAGCCGTGCGGGTCGTCGTGGAGACACAGTGGTCGGTAGTAAGCCCGACGATGACAAGAGCTGAAATACGGTTGCTTCGCAGGTACTGTTCGAGACCGGTGCCGATAAAGGCGCTGTTAACCGACTTGGTAAACTCCCTTTCCCCGGGCAAGGGCTGGACTTCATCTTTATAGGCGTTACCGGGAAGTTCCGGCCGCAATGGCGAGTCCGGCTCGACCGAGCAGTGCCGAATGTGGATGATCGGGCGGCCCTGCTTGCGCCAGGCATTGAGCAACGCGGAAATATTCGCCTCGGTTTCCGGATTGTTACGCGAGCCCGGCGGTGCTTCGTCAAGGCCCTTCTGCACGTCAACGATCAGTAGAGCAGGATTATTGTCAGCATCATGTATCATTATCGTTTGCCTGATTCTATTGCTCGACCAGATTTGCCCAAGAACGCCGGTTGCATGTTTACCACCGCCAGCGAGAATGTTCCAGCAGACGATGCGCAGGCTTGATCGAACATCGAGGCGTCGGATAACCTGCCTGGTCGTATCAGGAATTAGCCGCGTTAAACCGTGTTTCAGCTTCCTTAAACAGGGTCCTGACGCGGTCGATATCCCAGGGCAATTCTTCCAGTGTTTCGTGATCCCATTCGCTTCTCGGTTTATCAGGTTCAAAAAAATCGCCACCATAAACGTGTATGGCGGTTGTCATTTTACCAATCGGGTTAAGCACGGAATGGATAATATTACGACCCAGTGTTGCGACATCACCCGTGCCGAGTGATTTAGCCCCCGCGGCTTCGATACTGTTGCCGGTTCGGCGCCAGAACAGGTTATCCTCGCGACCCGAATAGATGCCGATAACGGCATACATCTGGTGATTATGCGGCATCAGGCTCATGCAAGGTGCCCAGGCAAAATTGAGGATCGTGAGTTCGGGGGCGTGTTCCGGCTCGCCCAGTTCGGCCACGATGCCGGCACCGTCAGATACGGCCTCGGTCACAACTTCGCGTACCGCTTGCTGACCCTCCGGGATTGAATCAATGCAGTCCTGGACAAACCTGTCTTTGTTGAACATGACTATTTCCCCTCCTGTAAACGGTGTCGCTAGTTAAAGATAATGCAAACCACGTCGATCCTGATCATTTATCGCCCAGGCTTTATCCGTGCGCGATTTCTTTCTCGGTAAACAGATAATCTTTAAGTTCCTTGTCGAAGCTTGGGTCCTGGCGTCGAATCCACTCAAGTACCATTGCCGCATGTTCCTTTTCCTCGTCCCGGTTGTGCGCGAGGATTGCCTTTAGTTCGCTATTTTTACAGGCATCGACGCGCTGGTTGTACCAGTCTACCGCTTCCAGTTCTTCCATTAGCGACGTTATTGCCCGGTGCATATCCCGCGTTTCATCGGTCAATTCGGTAATGGGCTCGTGATAGCCTTCATTTGCCATTTGTCTCTCCAGTATTACTTCGGTTGTAAAATAGAATCATAAATCCGACGCTTTGTGCCGGTACGATTTACTGACTCTATTATGAATCAGATGGCTTTATTCGAATATACCGGAATGCAATTAGCGATATTTAATTTTTTCAGAATCGTGAAAACAGGCGCCGCGGGAATCAATATTTCTTATGCCGTCGATTCGGCACGGGTAATCATCAATCATTCAAGCGCGGCATCAACAACGCATGCCTGCATTAAGGCGGTCAATTTTTCTCGCCCCAGGGTTTCCATCAACGCGATGTTGCGCGCTGGTATCTGATCGGCGCCCGGAAAATCCGCAAGGGCTCGTTCGAGGCTGTCCTCCCGTATCAGGTGCAGAACCGGGTAGGGCGATCGGTTGGTAAAGTTTTCGACATCATCATCGGCAGTGCCGGCGAAACGGTAATCCGGGTGAAAGCTCGCAACCTGGTAGACACCTTCAAACTGCAGTATTTCAAGCAAGCGATCGGCACTTTCCAGGAACTGGTTATAAGCGTCGAATTTCTGTAACACCCCGGGGTGAATGAGCAGCGTGGTTTCAATCGACGGGTCGTGATCGAGTAAGTCGAACTCGGCCTGCAGCTCGTCGAGTAGCTGTTCTTCGGTAACCGCTTTGGTCACGCTGAATCGTACCCGGTTGTCTATCAGTGCTTTTTTAGCAAACGGGCACAGGTTCAAGCCGACGACAATAGATTCCACCCACTTCTGCGTGGATCTGATGATGCTATCGTTACTGGTAGTCGTGCGGTTCATCTTTTATCAGCCGCTTGCTTAAAACTACCACCGGGTCGGTGTCGTAACCGACACTCCTGTAGAAAGATATGACACTCTCGTTGGTATTTCTGATCATCAAATCAATCTTGGGGCAGCCCATTTTTTTCAATGCAGCCTCGGCATGGTCGACCATCCTCGTGGCGAAGCACTGGCGTTGACAAGCGCTTGTTACCGCGAGGAAGTAAATCCAGCCGCGATGACCATCGTAGCCCGCCATGCAGCTTGCAACGATTTCGCTTTCCAGCAGGCCAACGAAAAACAGGTCGGGAGAAGTTGACAGTTTCCGTTGAATATCGGTCGCAGGATTATTCCACGGAACAATAAGTCCACACTGTTGCCATAGATTAATGACGTGCGCTTCGTCTTCTGGGCGAAAGGTTCTGATAACAAGGTTTTTCATAACCTGTGCGCGGGTAATCCAGAGCTTACGGTAATTTCGATGCCCATATCGCCAGTTTATGCATCATCGACTTCTGCGAAATCTGGTCCTCGGGAATAGGCTGAATCACTTTATCGTGCACCAGCAGCCGGTAGATATACTCGACTTTCTCGTGTGCCGAATCGGTGGGTTCGAATTCGACGACACCTCTTTTTTCACCATATTTAACGCCCTCGGTGATGGCTTTTTTGAGCATCTCCTTTTCATTCTTCATTTTTTTCATGTTGTAACCTCAATGATAGGATCATGTATTTGCAAGATCATCTACCCTGTGCCAGAGCACATCATCGGTGCCGAGAACAACCTCGTAGGCCTGTACCGCAACGCGTAACAGGGCACAGTCAGGCGAAGCCAGGAAGGCTTCCAGATCGGGATGCCTTTGCAGATAAGCCCTCACAACTGCTTCGCGATCGGAGCCCGGCACCTCGAGGGCAATACCGTGCGCGGTAAGAACCATGTCACTGGGTCTAGGTGACCCTGCGGCTCCGCGATCATCAATCAGGATTGCCACACGCCCGTCTTTACTAAGACTGCGGTACTTCAGCGTTTCGCGATAGGTCGCCATGATCAGATGTCGCAGCCCATCCATGGATGCGAACGCCATCAGGCTCGCATGCGGCTGGCCCTCGTGCTGAGTTGCCATAACCGCGTAATGACAGGTCTCTAAAATGTTCTGAATTTCGCGTTGGGGGTTCACTTCAATATCGGCTTCCGCAGCGGATATCGCGCCCCGGTTGAGATTTCCTGGCAGGGCAACTGTATCAAAATGTCGTCAGCGGGCCAGGTGATGCCGGGATCAGGGGTCAACGGGAATACCGTCGCGGTAATAAATCGTATTAGTGTTTCCATCCTTATCCGTTTCAAACCAGGGGCCTTGCTTGAGTCCCTCAACATAAGTGCCGCTGACTATGACCACACCCTCATCATTCCACGAGGTGAAGTCACCGTGTAATTTCCCCTCCAGGTTGGTTTGTGTTTTCAGTATCAGAATCCCGTTTTTAACCAGTTCCAGGGGGCCCGCCCGAACAACCAGCTGCGGCTCCTTTTCCCATAGACAGGTACGCATGATCACCCCGTCACCCAGGCCGGCGGCGACTTCGTTTCCAACGGGACATTGAAATTTCGTCGCGGCGAATAATCTGGGCGCAGCGATTATGAGTATTGCGAGCAGGACAAGCCGGGCAAACAATGGGATACCGCGATTCATAGCACTGTTACTCATGTGATCTTCTCGTGTCGGTTTCCGTTGCCAGCGCGTAATATCGATTGTTACTGCTTCTCGTGACATTACACGCAGAATACGCCGTGCGATAAGACGCTAGATTATCATAGAGCCCAGATGTAACCGAATGCAACGATAAGCGACAGGATCGATAATACGGTTGAGATGACGGGTTTAGGCGACCTTCCCCTGGCGCTGTGTATCGCAGCCAGCGACAAGGACAGTAGCGCCGAGCCAATCGCCAGCACAACAGCGACTGAACTTACGAAAATCCTTCCCTCGTAGCCAATCGGCGGGATCTCGTAATAGGTAATGCTGACGGCCAGCGTGGCCGATATTATCGCTACACTCGAAAGAAACTTTGACAGTCTATACACGGCAATTGACCAAAAACTTAATCAGTCCCGCGGGCGAAGTTTGCACATCGAAAGCCGGTTGCATGCTCGCCCGGGATTTAAGCATGTTTCACGCTCACTCCATCTTCTCTGCCGGCATCAGATCACCATCATGGTTGGTTATGGAGATTACGACAATCCCCGATCTTTGCTCGGTTTCCACTCTTCGATGTGCTTCAGGTGCCTGTTCCATCGGGTAGATTCTATCAACCACCGGTTTTATGGCACCCGACTCTATCATTTCGCTGAGTTCGAGTAATTCTTCCTCCTTCTCGCCGGCAAAGGCAAATACAGCGGTCTTGCTGGTAAACCTGGTCGTCAGCACCGACCTTAGCATGTCGGACAAACGAGGATTACCCTTCAAATACCGTCCCCCGGGATTGAGTGATCTAATGCAGCCCGAATAGGAACTGCGGGCCACCATGTCAAAGATAACATCAAAGGTTTTTCCGCTCCTGGTGAAGTCCTCGCGCGTGTAATCGAGAAAATGATCCGCCCCGATCCGGCGCAGCATCTGCTCCTTGATCGGGCTGTCAACCGCGGTTACTTCGGCCCCCATTGCTTTCGCGATTTGTACGCCGAAGGTACCGATGCTACCTCCGGCGCCGTTGACCAAAACCTTTTCGCCGTTCTGAATGTTCGCCCGTCTCATGAAGTGAAGCGCGTTCAGTCCGCCTAACGGGACCGCGGCCGACTCTGCAAAGGTTAAATTGCGAGGTTTTGGAACAATCGTATAGCTATCGGGCAGACAGATATACTCCCCGTAGGCACCCATGCGAAGCCTGGCACAGCCGAAAACCTGTTGTCCCGGTTTAAACTTCGAAACCGCTTTGCCGACTGATTCGATTTCTCCCGAAAAGTATCCCCCTAATACCGGGTTCTTTGGTCGGGTTAGTCCCACCGCAATCCGCAACGGCAGCCAGAACCATTTCACCGCGAATTTGAAACTTCGCATTTCGCAGTCGGCCTTGGTTGCTTCGGCAGCATGAACCTTGATCAGGAGCTCATCATCCCCTGGTGTGGGTTTGTCGACATCCTTGAGCTGAAGGACATCAGGCTCTCCGTATCTCGTGTATACAATGGCGCGCATGCGATTAATGCGGGTAGACGGTTCGACAGTATTTGCCGGTTACGCCAATTAAAGCGTGATGACCTGGTCAGGCATGTTCCCGGCCAGACCCTCGTAAAGGTTTGGAAAACAGCCGATGGTGGCACCCTCAACCAGTTTGCCGTCAATTTCGCGCTCCCAGCAACACTGGTCACAGCCCATCAGCATGATGTTTTGCTCCTTGGCGACCCTGGCCAATCTTTCGCCTATTGGGTCGCCCTTGACCAGGACGTAGTTATTGTCCTCGAAAAAAAACATGCCGACGACTTCGGGGCCATGTGACTGCTCTTCGAGCTGAGGCAGAATCATCTTGCCGAGTTTGTATGAGACGGTATGGCCCTGGCTTGAAAAAATATAGGCGACTTTCATTAGTTATCCTCTTTATGGGTAGATATGGGATTCTGGCTTGCAGTGAGCTACAGGACGATCCGGGTAACATCGGTGCCCGCAACAATAAGACTCACTAACGGACACGGCAAGTGCAGTTAGCGAAAATGCGATGGAATGTGTCTTTAAACAATACCGCGATTAGCTTCGTCGATTTGTTCATTGAGGGTCCATAGGTCATAAAGTAATCCGAGCAGGAAAAGGCCACCCGTCAGCAACCAGATCAGGCCGGTAATCCATTTGCCCAGGTAGAACCTGTGAATGCCGAAGATTCCCAGGAAAGTCAGCAGTATCCAGCCAAGCGTGTAGTCCTTGTTGCCACTGGTATATCTCATGTCGGCGGTTCTATCCATACCCGGGATCAAGAATAAGTCCACGATCCAGCCGACGAGAAAAATACCGAGGGTAAAAAAGTAAATTGTGCCGGATATCGGGCGACCAAAATAAAATCGATGGGCACCCATGAAGCCGAAAATCCACAAGATATAACCGATTATCTTGCTATGGGTGTCGTCTGCATTAGCCATGTTTAATCCTGAAATGGTTCTTAAAAATTGAGGACAGATTCATTAATATTTTTTGTGCCGTTAAGCGCATAAATCGCTGATGCTTTCCGGGCGCAATATATCGCAAGTCTTCGCTAGGACGCTTTGCCCTTTGGATGATCAATCGCGTGCCTGATTACGGCTTTGATGTCCGGAATTGGAAAACTGTCCTTATCCCGGAAGTTTATGCACCCCTTGCCGGTTTTTA
>CALZHS010000143.1 GCA_945787265.1 uncultured Gammaproteobacteria bacterium
GTGCATCATCAGGTTCTGATCGGGGTCAACCAGGTACATTTTGGGCGAGTCGCCGACCTCGCCATACTCTTCCAGGTAGAACTGACGGTAAAGCTCCGGGTCCCGATTGCCCTCAACCACTATCAGGTTGGGAAAATCCTGCAGGTATATTTTCGTCACTTCGCTAAGCGGTTGCGAACTGATCAGCACATTCTGTAAACGCATCGTGTCACGTCCGAGCAGGGTCCTGATCTGGCGCATGTAAAACAGGTTGGAGCGACAAAGCTCATCGCAGGATTCACCGGCGAACAGCAGTAACGTCCATTTGCGCCCGAAGCCCCCCTGACGAAGCTCACCGTCCACCGTTTCGAGTTCAGGCCAGTCCAGCCTTTTCACCGGTTCGACCAGCAGCCCATAGTTACCGCTCGGGGGCTTGAGATCAAATACGTAAAGCGCAAACCAGCCCCCGATAAACGGCGACAGGAAAATAGCGATCAGCGACAGCAGCTTGATCCGGTACCATAACAATCGTTTGGGTTCTTCCTGGTTCATTCAGCTTTCCGCAGGTTCAAGATGACAAAAAATACAACGGCGATCAGCGCAAACGCAAACCACTGCAGCGCGTAGGCACGGCTCTTTTCGGGCTTCATCCATACCGGATTCCACTCGCGCACGTAAACACCATTCTGCTCCGGTGCCAGCCACAGCACTACCGGCAATAGTCGACTCGAGAATTGCGCCTGCAGTGCCTCGATATCAATATACGGAATGAGCTGCGGCCAGCGATCACCGAGTGTCAATCCACCCATGCGCAGTGCCGGCTCGTTTGGAAAGTTTGCGATGCCCTTAACACCGTCCAGGCTCTGTGCCGCAGGTATCGGCGCTATCTCCTGCCGGGATTCGCCCCAGGGTGACCAGCCGCGGTTTACCAGTATCAGGCTGTCGCTATCCCTTAATTTCAAGGGGGTCAGCACGTAATAACCCGCTTTACCCCGATACAGCTGGTTATCGACCAGGAAATGGTGGGCATTATCGAAACTTCCCTGCAGCAATAGCTTGCGGTACTCGATGTCATCCAGTCCATCACCCGGCGAATACTCCCGGTATGGCTCACCCAGTCGCTGCTCGAACCTTGATTCGATCGACGCCTTCAGCGCTGCGCGGTCCAGCTGCCAGAGGCCGAGGGTAATGCACAGCGCGACACCGAAAGCGGTCAGAGTGATCGACCACCGCGCGGGTTTGAACTTGCGCTTCCCGATCACCATATCGACAACGGCCGGTGATCCGGTAAACTGGTTGCCCGCGTATAACATCCGATCACTATGACTATCGTCAAAATCATAATCGCCGTGTTGCTGGGATTGATCGTGCTGAGCCTGGGCGCCGGTATGCTGAGCCTGGTCAAGGGTCGCAGTGATTCCAATACCACCGTTAAATTCCTGACGATCCGTATTGTATTGTCGATCGTAACCTTCGTTTTCATCGCATTCTCATTCTACATGGGCTGGATCCAGCCTCACGGAATCGTCCCACCGGCTTCCTGACCTGTCTTGACTGACAATAAACCGGGTTCACAACCGCATACATGGGCCTCCCGAAGCGTGTTTCAATGGCAAATTCCCAGGTATCATTTTTGTTACAGGGTGTCGAGCCAGGCATGCCCGTAAACGACCTCATAGGATGCAACGAATTTTCCGTCTTCAAATCCATGCTCGCGATAACCGGACTCGAGCCTGCGCAACTGTGCCGGTGTCATCAAACCGCGCCGCCGACTGACATCGGCATTACTCGCCCCGATATTGCGCAGGTCTTCGAGCAGTGGCCGAAACGCCTGGTATTCCAGCCGGATTGTCTCTGAATCGACAACCGGCTGAGCGCAACCCGCCGCAACCATGGCATCGCCAACATCGTGCATATCGACAAACGGGTGCACGTGCGGGTAACTGTCCAGTGCCTGCCAGGCATCGGCGAGTTCCGGCAAAGTGCCGGGGCCGAAACTCGAGAACATCAACAGCGCGCCCGGTCGCGAGACACGCGCTAATTCCTTCAGCGTTGCGCCGACGTCATTACTCCAGGGCATAGCCAGCGATGAGAATACGAGGTCAAAGCTCTGATCTGCAAAGGGCAGTTGCTCCATGTCTGCTGCGACCAGGCGTTTTTTCGACAATAAACGAAACCTGGTACGAGCCTGCAACAGCATTTCGTGGGCAATATCCGCAGCATAGATACGTGCACGCGGGTAGGTCTTTTGCAAACCCCGCACACCCCGGCCGGTGCCGCTGCCGACATCGATTATTGTCTCCGGCTGGTGACGTATGTACTGCAATCGCTCTAATAGCCGATTTAACACTTCTTCGTGCAATATCGCTGCATTATCGTAACTTTTAGCTGCACGATTAGCGAACTTTTTAATCGATCTTTTATCCAGCCGTGGTATATTGAGCAGGTCCAACGGGGCTCCTGGGCTAAATTTCACGCTTGTCGAGTGGATACATTTGACTGCGCGGGGGCAACTGCAACCGAATTCATCGAAAATGGCATGTTGACGATGCCGGCGTTGGATTCTACCTGAAACCACGCATTAACATCAGCGATTTGTCACCGGGTCGGGGCCGCGTGCTGTAAGGCTATTCCATATCTGCTAGAGTCTGGCCAACGCGACTACCTGGTCAACCATGATCGAAACCCTTGCATTGCTCGTGTGTGCCTATCTGCTCGGATCGATTTCGTCCGCGATCGTGCTGAGTAAAATAATGGGATTCAAGGACCCGCGCAGCGAGGGTTCGAATAATCCCGGTGCCACCAATGTGCTGCGGATCGCCGGCAAGAAAGCGGCATTTGTTACCCTGGTCGGCGATTTTCTGAAAGGCCTGCTGCCCGTCCTGTTGGCACACTGGCTGGAATTCGATCCACTGGTGGTGGCTTTAGCTGGCTTTGCCGCGTTCAGCGGACACTGCTTTCCCATTTTTTTCAGTTTTCGCGGGGGCAAGGGTGTTGCCACCGCGATCGCGGCTACGGTGGGTTTCAACTGGATAGTCGGCGCAATCCTGATTGCGATCTGGCTGCTGATTGCGAAGGTATTCAAGATTTCATCGCTGGCTGCAATTATTTCATTCTGCGCGTTACCGGTGCTGGTCTACTGGCGCACGCAGAACCTCGAGATCAGCACCGTTTTTGTCGCGATCTCGGTAATTTTAATCTGGCGCCATAAAACCAATATCCAACGTTTGATACGGGGCTCCGAATCCTGATTGATACCAAAAGAATCCCGTCATACCGCGGCTTGACCGCGGTATCCAGGGAATCTAGATAGCAAAAAAATAACTGGATCTCGGCAGTTCGACGAGTTAGCTCGAACCACGTTATGACTGCTACATGGCGGGTAAAGATTCGAGCGACCAGCGAGCCAGCACATCGCAAGCCGGGTCATCGACCTGACCATGTAACAGCCGCAAAGCCCCGGCATAGGCAATCATTGCGCCGTTATCGGTGCAGTATTCCAGCGCCGGGAAGTAAATCCGGGCACCTTGCACCTGTCCCAGCCTGTCGAGAACCTCCCGCAAACGTCGATTCGCGCCCACGCCACCGGCAATGACGAGATTCTGGTAGCCCGTCTCCTCCAGTGCGCGCTTGCACTTGATGCGCAGCGTATCGACAACGGCCTGCTGGAACGCAAATGCAATCTCGGCCCGCAACCCATCGTCGAGCGGTGCATGTTGTTTAACGATATTCAGCGCCGCCGTTTTCAGTCCACTGAAGCTGAAATCAAGTCCGGGGCGATTGGTCATCGGTCGCGGGAATTCGAATCGGGATTGCGTTACCGAATCGGCGAGGGCCGCCAGTTCAGGGCCACCCGGGTAAGGTAAACCCATCAATTTCGCCGTTTTATCAAAGGCTTCCCCAACCGCATCATCAAGCGATTCACCAAGAATACGGTAATCACCGAGTGTCCTGACATCCACCAGTAGCGTGTGTCCGCCCGATACCAGCAACGCGACGAAGGGAAATTCAGGTTGATCATCAGCCAACATGGGTGCCAGCAGGTGTCCCTCCATGTGATGTACGCCGAGCACCGGCTTATCGAGCGCCCAGGCCAGTCCATGGGCGAGATTGGCGCCGACCATCAGGGCGCCGATCAATCCCGGGCCC
Organism: uncultured Gammaproteobacteria bacterium; assembly: GCA_945787265.1. Classification (GTDB taxonomy): domain Bacteria; phylum Pseudomonadota; class Gammaproteobacteria. Next base: position 4,129 of record CALZHS010000143.1, read on the forward strand.
CGGGTATAGGCGATCGCGTCAATCGCGTCGACCCCGCCGATTTCGTCCAGGATTTCACCCAGCAGGGGGGCTGCCTTGACAACATGATCACGCGAAGCCAGTTCGGGCACGACCCCACCGTACTCGCGATGCTTTTCAACTTGCGAGTAGAGTCGCTGCCAGATCTGCCCGTTAGCGCTATCGTAAACCGCGATACCGGTCTCGTCGCAGGAGCTTTCAATTCCCAGAACTTTCATAAAAACAGGCTATTAATTACCGCTTGAGATTGATATTTGGTGCCGCCTCCTTATAATTGGCCGGCTCCTGAAGCCGGAGCCAGTAACCTGGCGCCACCGTTAACAAACTGGATCAACAAATATGCCATCAGTTAAAGTAAAGGACAACGAACCATTTGACTTCGCGTTACGGCGTTTCAAGCGGTCTTGTGAAAAAGCGGGTGTCCTCACCGAAACCCGTCGTCGTCAACACTACGAAAAACCCACTGCTGTTCGCAAGCGCAAATCGGCCGCGGCAGTAAAACGCAATTTCAAGCGCATCTCCAAGGACTTCGGTACTCGCAGACGTCTCTATTAAGCCAGGCGCACCATGTCGAGTACGCTAAAGCCAAAATTAATGTCCGACATGAAGTCATCGATGAAAAGCGGTGACAAGCAGCGGCTTGGTGTTGTCCGCCTGATACTCGCCGCAATCAAGCAAATTGAAGTCGACGAACGCATCGAACTTGACGACACTCGCATCCTGGCAGTGCTCGACAAAATGGCCAAGCAGCGCCGCGAATCAATCTCTCACTATGGTGATGCGGGACGCGACGACCTGGTGGCGGTCGAGCAGGCCGAAATCGACATTATCCAGGAGTACCTGCCGGAGGCGTTATCCGAGGCAGAAATCAATGACCTCGTCGAACAATCAATCGCCGCCACCGGTGCCGCCACCATTAAGGATATGGGCAAGTTAATGGCTGCGCTCAAACCCCAGCTGCAGGGGCGCGCGGATATGGGTAAAGTCAGTCAGCTGATCAAGTCGCGGCTCTCCGCCTAGCCGCAATGCCAAACGTTTTCCAGTTCCTGGAAGTGCAACGCACCGATCCCGGTAAAAAACCGGCATTTGTGCGGGTAAATGAATTCGGTGAAATCTACGGCGACTACGAACAACAGGAGGCCGCCGAGCAGGCCGAACGCTGCATCGAGTGCGGCAACCCTTACTGCGAGTGGAAGTGCCCGGTCCACAACTATATTCCCAACTGGCTGAAACTGGTTGCCGAGGGCAACCTGATGGAAGCCGTCGAAATGTCACACAAGACCAACAGCCTGCCGGAAGTTTGCGGTCGTATCTGTCCCCAGGACCGGTTATGCGAGGGGGCCTGCACGCTGAATACCGGATTCGGTGCGGTCACGATCGGCTCGGTTGAAAAGTATATTACCGACAAGGCAATCGAGCTGGGCTGGACGCCCGACCTTTCCAATGTTACCGCCAGTGGTAAAAAA
>CALZHS010000144.1 GCA_945787265.1 uncultured Gammaproteobacteria bacterium
ATGGTGCAACCGTCTGATTCACCGGACTGGTACCAGGAATCCAAGGTTGCGACCAAGGATGCACTAAAACGCGTCCAGATCGCATGGTCCAACTCGCTCAAAGACCGTTCCCCGGCCATCGTCGAATTCTTCGAGCGTTTCTCGCTGACCGCGGACGACGTCAGTGGTTTTGCCTACGAGATATCGGGCAAAGGCCGCAAGGCATCAGAGGTTGCCAGCGAATGGATCGCCAAAAACCCGGAGCGCGTAGACGCCTGGTTAGGCCTCTAGTCGCTTGACATAAAAACCTGTGCCGGGGTTGGCGTCGTGTCGACCCCGGCACGGTTGGCAGCAGGTTTTTCATAGCCACCGGGGGAGAAACGGCCGTGTCAGATCAATCCAGTCAGTCAGCAGGCGAAACCGTTCTCGAGGTTTCTAATGTCTGGAAGATATTCGGTGAACAGGCCGATGCCGCCTTACGCGCCATCCAGGAACAAGGGCTGGGCAAGGCAGAGGTGCTCGAAACTTATAATGCAGTGGTCGGGGTAGCGGATGTCAGCCTCGATGTCAAAAAAGGCGAAATTTTCTGCGTCATGGGACTGTCCGGCAGTGGCAAATCCACGCTGGTCCGCCATTTCAACCGCCTGCTCGAGCCGACTGCCGGCAAAATAGTAATTCACGGCACCGATGTCATGGCGCTCGGCCCCAGTGAGCTGATGGAATTCCGTAACCGTAAAATCGGCATGGTGTTTCAGAACTTCGCGCTGTTACCGCACCGCTCGGTGCTGGATAACGTCGCGATGCCGCTCGAGATTCGCAATATCAACAAGAATGAACGCATGCGCCGGGCGGCCAACATGTTGAAGACGGTCGAACTCGATGCCTGGGGCAACAAGTACGCGCATGAATTATCCGGCGGCATGCAGCAACGGGTGGGACTGGCGCGGGCGCTCGCTGCCGACCCGGACGTACTGCTGATGGACGAACCTTTCAGCGCGCTCGACCCGTTGATTCGCCGACAGTTGCAGGATGAATTCATCAAGCTGTCCGCGGTCATGAAAAAAACCACGATGTTCATCACTCACGACCTGGACGAGGCCGTGCGTATCGGTGACCGCATCGCCATCATGCGCGACGGCAGGGTGGTTCAGATCGGTACCGCAGAGGATATCGTCATGCATCCGGCTGACGATTACGTGGCCGATTTCGTCGCCGGCATCTCGCGCCTGAAGATCGTGCGTGCACACGCGGTGATGCAGCCCATGGAGAAATACCTGGCGCATGCGGAGCAGCCGCCCGACGACGCGCCGCGGGTTAACGAAGATGAATCGCTGAGCCGGTTGATTCAGCTGGCCATTGACGCCGATACCCCGATTGTTGTCGTCGACGACGGGATCGAGATTGGCGTGATTACGCGACCCGATATCCTGCAAACAGTCATCGAGGGGGCGGAAACATCATGAATGAAAAAACGCTCGATGCACCATCAGGAATGATTTCGGACGACAGTGAATACTTTGCCGCGGAGCGAGAGCAGCAGGTCGAACGCTTTGTCAAAACCAACCCCGGTTTCTACCGTAACCAGTTCGCGAAAATCGGTAGCGATTCGAAGTTTGTCTGGACATCGAATACCTGGGCCGGTGTACTTGGCCCGATCTGGTTTTGTTCTCGCGGCATATGGAACTGGGGCCTGGCTTTTCTGATCCTGGAAACCATGGCAGCCGTACAAATCGTGCGCGGCCTGTTCGGCGACCTGGCATCAAAAGCCTGGGAACGTATCGCCAACATCGAGGGCACGCTCGAACTCAGGCGCCAGCAGCTGGCATCTGCAATCGAGAACAATACCGACAAGATCGACGTCTACCGACGCACGGTGCAATCGCTGGAAGACGAGATCGGCGGGATCCGGCTGGAGGCCGAGCAACTGGAAGGAACCGGGATGACGATCGCTGCCGTGGGCTTTGTCGCGCTATTTGCAATCAAGGCCGGCCAGGCGGTTATCGCCAATACCCTGCTCGAGAAACGATTTTCCGACTGGCTCTCCGATCCGGGAATTTCATCCGGCATGACCCCTCGGCATATCGCACTGAGCTTCGCACTTAGCTGCAGCTTCGTGGTGCTGATCATGGTAGCGACGGTGACCCATTATAGTTTCCCCGGGCTTTATCCCTGGTTGATCCAGTTTCCGACCGAGCACGGTATCCGCCTGACCAGTATCGGTTGGGTAGAAGACTTTTTCGCGTTTTGCGTGACCAACGGTGAGGTCTTTTTCGACGCCATCACCTATGGCATCCGCAGCGTGCTGGACGCGCTGGAACTGATCTTCGTGGAAACCCCCTGGATGGTGATCGCGAGCTTTATTATCCTCCTGACCTGGTTATCCGCAGGTCCTCGTGCTGCGGTTTATTCAGGTGCCTTTTTACTGTACATGGGGCTGCTGGGTTTCTGGGAAAAAGCCATGACAACCCTGGCCCTGCTCGGAACTGCTGCCTGTTTATCAATCGTCATCGGCATTCCACTGGGCATGTATTGCGCACGCCGGGAGCGATTCTATGCTTTCATTCGCCCGATCATGGACTTCATGCAGACCATGCCGGCCTTCGTCTTCATGATTCCCGTTATCGCCTTCTTCGGCACGGGCAAACCCGCCGCGGTTGTCACCACGATGATCTTTGGCGGAACACCGGTAGTGCGTTTGACCGTGCTCGGTCTGCGCGGTGTTCCAGAGCATGTGCGCGAGGCAGCGATCTCGTTCGGTGGCAGTAAATGGTACCTGCTCACAAGGGTCGATTTACCGCTCGCGAGCCCGTCCATTCGTGCCGGTATCAACCAGACCATCATGCTGAGCCTGGCGATGGTCGTGGTTGCATCCCTGATTGGCGCCAAGGGTCTGGGCGAGGATGTACTCGAAGCGTTACAGTACGCCAATGTCGGCCAGGGCATTTTGGCCGGTTTTGCAATTCTCTTTTGCGCCATGATTCTCGACCGAATCGTTCAGGGCGAGCGCAAGTAGGCGCATTGGAATGGCGCGTTTACCTGCCAGGAAATCGCCGATCATGCGCAGTTCATGAAAGCCCTGGTGCTGGTTCATGGTTATCTTGGTGGCAGTCCCCAATGGGCTAACCAGGCGGAAGTATTTTCGCAACATTTTAATGTAATCACGCCTGATCTTCCGGGCTTCGGTCTAAACAATGACATGGAAGCACCGCAAACCATCAGGGGTTTCGGGACCTATGTTCTTGATGAGCTCGACCGGCTCGGGATCAGTAACTTCCACCTGCTGGGACACTCCATGGGCGGAATGGTGGTACAGGAGATGGTTGCCATTGCGCCTGAGCGGGTGGATCGCCTGGTTCTCTACGGTACCGGGCCGGTTGGCCTGATGCCCGGACGGTTTGAAACGATTGATGAATCGCGACGCAGGCTGACCGACGAAGGCCTGGAGACAACGGGGCGTCGCATTGCCGCAACCTGGTTTCTGCAGGGTGAAAATGCAGATCAATATGGTTTTTGTGGGCACCTGGCCGCAATGGCGTCGCTGCAGGCTGCGCTGGCCGGACTGTCTGCAATGGAAGCCTGGTCAGGTGTTGACGCGTTATCCCGGATCGAAACGCCGGCGCTGGTGCTCTGGGGTGATGGCGACCGGGCTTACCAGTGGAGTCAGCCAGAACAACTCTGGAAAGAAATCGCCGCCGCACAGTTAGCCGTTATTCCGGGATGCTCACACGCGGTACACCTGGAAAAACCGCATTTGTTTAACGCGGTGCTGGCTGACTTTCTGGGAATCGATTCATCACCGGGCGCAATAAATCCGGTCTGAATTTAATCCGTGGCTGCCAGTTTGAATTCCAATTAATCGACGATGAATACCTGGCCGCTGAGGCAACCCTCCACGGCCTTGCTGTAAGCCAGTCCGACCGCCTCGTTCGACACATGCACATGACCGGGGAAAAATCCTTCATATTTCTGACGCGATACCTCGAGCACTTCCGGACTCACAACGTTGATGCGAATTCCACGCGGCATATCGACCGCGGCACCTACGACAAAACCGTCCAGTGCCCCGTTGGCAGCGGCAGCACAGGATCCGCCCGGAATCGGGTCCCGGTTCAACACGCCGCTGGTCAGGGTGAATGAGCCACCGTCGCTCATGTAGTCGAACCCCTCGAGCACGAGGTTTACCTGGGGCAACAGCTTGTGGTTGATCCCTTTCATGAATTGCTCAGTAGTCATCTCGTAGACCGCACCGAAATGACCGTGCCCGACTGCGCTGACCACTGCATCGACCTTGCCGACCTGCTGGTACATCGCGCGAATACTGTTGACGTCCTCGATATCAGCCCGTACGTCGCCGCTACTGCGTCCGACCGCGATAACTTCGTGCCGCGGTGCCAGCGCATCGACGGCAGTTTTTCCGACCGCGCCCGCGGCCCCGATGACAATGATTTTCAATTTCAGCTCCCGCAGTCTATTCGAGGCGCCATGGTATCGTCATCGTTGGCGAAACCCAAACATTCTTTAGGTCGTGCAATAAGTGTCAATCCTCTGCCGAAAAGCTCGCATGATTCGTGGCGTCAATGGCGATGGCGGCACACCGAATTCGTGTTCATCGATGCATCGAACCGGTATTAGTTCGGCCCCGGTTCCGGTTAGAAAACACTCCTCGGCCTGCTTCAGGTCATCAACCTTGAGGCTGGTTTGCTCACAGCGAATGCCGATTTCCTGCGCCACGTCTATCACGACCGCCCGGGTAATACCGGCCAGCAGGCCATCGCCTAGTGGCGGCGTTTTCAGGGTTCCCGCGGAAATGATAAATATATTGTCGACGCTGCCCTCGCTGACGTAATCGTCGAGATTCAGCATCAGGGCTTCATCCATACCGGCCCGGTTGGCTTCGATCCGCGCCAGGATGTTGTTCAGGTAGTTCAGGCTCTTGATCGCCGGGTCCAGGCACCGGGCCGGTGTCCGACGAATGTGTGCAACATGCAGACCGACACCCTGGCTCGCATCCCTGATGTCCATGACGGTTAGTTCATCGGCAATAATGAAAAGCCCGGGGCGCACACATTTACCAGGATCGATGCCGAGGGACCCCTGCCCTCGCGTCACGACCAGGCGCAGGTAGCCGTCATCTTCGGGGTAGCGTTCGATTAATTCGATAATCGCGCTGCCGATTTGCGCCAGGCTATAGGGCAACTCGAGTTCGATCGCCTGTGCCGATTGCTGAAGTCGCTCGAGGTGGGCTTCCAGCATGAAGGTCTTGCCGTGGTAAAAGCGCAATCCCTCGAAGACGCCGTCACCGTAGAGCAGTCCGTGGTCAAGAACTGAAATCGAGGCTTCGTGAGCCGGCCTGATCGTTTCGTTAATCCAGCAGAGCGCTTTTTTATTCATGGTTTTATAGGTCAATATTAATGACCTATAAGGATTAAACAAAACAGCGTATCATGTCAATACTATTGACATAAAAAATGAACATGCCGAAAAGAGAACATGAACTGAACCAGGCACTCGAATCGATGCACTTCGGTTTTCGAGCCATGATATTCAAGCCCGACCAACGTCTCGCGGAACTCGGCCTGTCCCGCATTCATCACCGCCTGCTTTACTTCATCGCCCGCCACCCGGCCTGCAGCGTCAATGAATTGCTTTCGATCATGCGAATTTCTAAACAGTACTTACACCAGCCGTTGAAAAAACTGGTAGCCCTGGGTTATGTAAGGCAGAAGACCGATAACGGAGATCGCCGTATCAAGCGCCTGCAACTCGCGGCAAAAGGCAAAAAACTGGAGTTCGAACTCACCGAAGCCCAACGACAACGTTTCGCCGAAATCTTCGAACAGGTAGGACCGGTGGCGGAAAAGCACTGGCGCCGTGTGATGGCGTTGCTGAGTGAACAGATCGAGTTTTAGCCGCGAGCGCGCCGGCAGGTTTCGCTAGGCGCGATTACCACCGTCCAGAACCAGCGGATAGCCAGTGATGAAACCGGCTGAATCACTGCAGGCAAACAACACCATGTCAGCTACTTCCTGTGCGCTGCAGACTCGATTTAACGGCACTGCCCCGGCAGATTCCCTGAGCCCGGTTTCAGCACTCAAACCCCGGTCCTGAAATTCTCCACGCAGCATCGGTGTGTCGACATCACCTGGACAAATCGGCACGATGCGGATTCCCTCCTGCGCATAATCAAGCGCCATCGCCCGGGTCATCTGCAGCACCGCGCCCTTGCTGGCGCAGTAGGCGGTGAGATGATGACTGCCGGATAGCGCCGCGTCGGAAGCAATGTTGATAATCGCGCCCTTGCTGATTCTTAGCTGTGGTATGGCGGCCCGGCAAATATAGAACATGCCGTTGACGTTTACGTCCATGGTCTGCAACCACTGCTCGTCGGTGGTTTCTTCCGCGGTCGCGTGAAAGATTACGCCGGCGCTGTTGACGACGATATCAAGCCCACCCAGGATGCCGACGGCCTCGGTCACGATTAATTCGCATTCCTGCCGACTGGTTATGTCACCCGCAACAAACGCGAGTCTGCCGGCGGCTTTTTTACAGCGCTTCTTGATGGCGCGGGCGCGCTCCTTGTTGCGGCCAGATATGACCACCCGGGCCCCCGCCTCGACAAAAGCAACCGCGGTGGTCTCGCCGATGCCAGAAGTACCGCCGGTAATCAAAACGCGTTGATTGCTGAAATCAAACTTGGCGACGGCCGTACTCATCCGAAGCTAGGCGGTTCTCGCTCCGGTAATCGCCTTCAGCTCCAGAAATTCCATCAGTCCCCACTTGCCTTTTTCGCGCCCGTTACCCGACTTCTTGTAGCCACCAAACGGTGTATCGCTGGTGCCCCCGACATAGTTGATCGCAACCTGTCCTGCACGCAGGCGCCGGGCCACCATCTTTGCCCGCTCGGTTTCGGTTGAGCAAACGTAGGCTGCCAGCCCATATTCGGTATCGTTGGCAATTTCGACCGCCTCATCCTCGGTATCGTAACCGATGATGACGAGCACCGGACCGAAGATTTCCTCGCGTGCAATCGTCATATTGTTATCGACATTGGCGAACACGGTCGGCTTGACATAGTAACCAGTCGGCAAATGATCCGGTCGCCCGGTGCCCCCGGTCACCAGGGTCGCCCCCTCGTCGATACCCTGCTGGATCAGCCCCTGAATTTTATCGAACTGGGTTTGATTGACGACCGGGCCGATATGATCACCGTGTTTCTTTGGATCGTCGACTCCAATGCTTTCCGCGGCCGCTTTCGCTGCCTCGATGGCGACATGCATATCAATGTTCGGCACCAGCATACGAGTCGGCGCGTTACAGGACTGGCCACTGTTGTTCATCATGTAATGCACGCCTTCGGTAACCGCCTTGACAATATCCATGTCCTTCAGGATCACGTTGGCTGACTTGCCGCCGAGCTCCTGGCTTACGCGCTTGACGGTATCGGCAGCGCCCTTGGCTACCGCGATGCCACCGCGGGTTGAACCGGTGAACGACATCATGTCGATACCGGGATGGCTCGACATGGCCTCGCCGACCACAGGACCGTAGCCATTTACCAGGTTAAATACACCCCGCTGGGCTTTAATATCATGGTGCAACCCGCGGCGAGGGCTGGAATCACCTTGGCGGCAACCTGGTTCATGGGCCAGTTCCACGGCGTAATCATGCCGCAGACACCGATCGGCTCGTAACGCAGAATCATATCGTCTTCGCTGGTTTCGAAGGTGAAATTCAGCAGCGCCTTGATCGCGCTTTTTATATGGCCCGCTCCGAGCTTGGCCTGTGATCCCCGGGCCAGGTCCACGGGCGCGCCCATTTCGTCAGATATTGCCTGCGCGATATCGTCAAAATAGTCTTTGTAAACCACGCGGATTTTCTCCAGCAACTCGAGCCGTTGCTGGACGTTCCATTGGGAATAATCGGTAAATGCCCTGCGCGCAGCGGCCACGGCTCGATCGACATCGGCAGGACTACCGGCGCTGATCTGCGTAAAGGGCTTCTCCGTCGCAGGATTGATCACGTCGATGGTCGCCGGTGTGATCGGGTCTACCCATTCGCCGTCGATATAAAACTTGAGGTGATCCTTCATGTAACGTTCCTGAATCAAGCTGTAATCTTAACGGATGTAAAATGTGCCGTGAAGCAAATTTAACTGCAAGGCTTTTTTTATATTGGGCTATCTTCTGCACTTCCAATAAAAAATTAACCATTTCGGTGCACCGCCTTGATACTTATAATCGCTGCATTCACGGGCCAGGCCGGGACAGATCGGCAACATGACCGAACATCGACTATTTCCATACTTCCTGATCCTTGCCGCCGGCATGATCTGGGGACTCGTATTTTCATTGACGCTGATTGCGACCGCCCAGGGTGCTCACCCGCTCGGCCTCTCTGCCTGGCAGGTGGTACTTACCGCTGCATTTTTCCTGGTTGCCTGCCTGGTTTCAGGAACCAGGCTTTTCAATTTCAGGAACCTGCGTCATTACATACTGCTGGCCCTGGTTGGAATTACCGTGCCCAACCTGCTCTACTACAATGCCGCTCCCCATTTATCCGCGGGCATCCTGTCGATTACGATATCGACGGTGCCCCTGTTCACCTATGGCATCATGCTGGTGTTGCGTTTCGAATCCGTGGTCGCGAGGCGCATGGCAGGTATCGTGCTCGGGATGATTGCGATCCTGCTGCTGGTAATTCCCGACCAGGGACTCAGCAGCGATGACGCGAGCTTCTGGATCCTGCTGGTCATCATCTGTGCGCTCCTCTACGCGGTCGAAAACGTTTACATCAGTAAAGGGGTCGCCCCGGATATCGATGTGCGCGAACTTTTGTTAAGCTCCAACCTGGTAGCTGCCGCGATCCAGTTTCCGCTTGCAATTTACCTGGGTGTCGATGAATCCTGGACCTGGCTCGCCAGCGATGCCGGACTGGCGATAACCGGTATCGCGATTGGCAGTGGATTTGCCTACGCGATGTTCTTTTACTCGATCAAGACCTCGGGACCGGTTTTTGCGAGCCAGTGCGCATACGTGGTAACGATTTCAGGGGTAATCTGGGGTATTATGATATTTTCCGAACAACACATCATCTGGGTCTGGCTGTCGGTTATTGTTATGTTGCTCGGATTAATGCTGGTAAATCCTGACGAAGAGGTCGAGGTCGCCGATGTTAACAATTCCATCAACGTGGAAGAGTCCTTTTAGCAGGAGCCTGAAGTGATCATCAAATTTTACGGGGTACGCGGCTCGACCGCGGTTCCCGGTCCAAATACCGCAAGGTATGGAGGCAATACCTCCTGCGTTCACATCGAGCTCGAAAACGGCCATGACCTGATCCTGGATGCTGGCACCGGTATTCGTTTACTGGGGCAGAAGCTTGCAAAAAAATCGACGCCCGCCAACATCCTGTTATCACACGGCCACTGGGATCACATCCAGGGTTACCCGTTTTTCGAGCCGATTTATCAACCCGACCGGCTTATCAATGTCTATATCAGCGTCGAATCCGGGCGTAAACTGCTCAGCACCCTGTTTCAACAAATGGACGGCACGCACTTTCCGGTCAAGGCCGAGGACCTGCCGTCAATTCACGTTCCCAGGTTCAAGGGAATCGAGAGCGAGCTCTACGAAAGTGAGGGCATCGAGTTAGTCAAGCAGGCACTCAACCATCCCGGTGGCGGGGTTGCCTACAAGATAAACGAAAACGGCGTGACCTGCGCCTATGTTACTGACAACGAACTCGATCCACCCTATGCAACGAGCACCAACTACGACCAGTGGGTCAACTACCTGCACGGGGTTGATGTACTGATTCACGATGCGCAATACACCGAGGACGACATGCCGCACAAACACGGCTGGGGGCATTCATTGATTTCGCAGGTGCGCCAACTGGCCACGGACGCCGAGGTCGGTGCACTGGTCATGTTTCATCACGATCCGGACCGCAGCGACGCCGATCTCGATGAAATCCAGATCGAAAACGAGAAATACCTCAAGTCTCACCGGGCACCCGCTCGCAGCGTCTGCGCCGCGGAAGGAATGAGCATCCATTTAAGCAAGCCCGTGCTTGGTGGTGAGACCCGGATCGATATCGACTGACTGTAAAGATCGAATACCGACCATGAATGACCGGAACCTGCTGACGAGACGCAAGGCTGCCCTCGGCCCCACCTATCAAAATTTTTACGATGAACCCCTGCACCTGGTGCGCGGCGCGGGCACCTCCCTGTGGGATGCTGTCGGCAGGCAGTACGTCGATTGCTATAACAATGTCGTCTCGGTCGGTCATTGCCACCCGCGGGTGGTTGAAGCACTTTGCAAACAGGCTGCGATGCTTAATACCCATACGCGTTACCTGCATGCGGGTATCGTAGAGCTGGGCGAGATGCTGGTCGAAAGGCTGCCCGGGGGGATCGACACCTGCATATTTACCTGTACCGGGAGCGAATCCAACGACCTCGCAGTGCAAATCGCGCGCCACGTCACCGGCCATCAGGGCGTGGTTGTTACCGAGGCTTCTTACCACGGCGTGTCGGAACTGACGCGCCGGCTCTCGACCGACAGTTACCCGCCGCAGGATCGACCGGACTGGCTGGCGGTGATCGAGCCACCCAACCTGTATCGCGGTCCATACCGGCGCGAGGATCCGCAGGCAGGCCAAAAATACCTTGAACAGGCGCGGCTGGAACTCGACCGGCTGGAACAGCGCGGCCACAGACCGGCCGCGGTAATGATCGACCTGGTATGGGATTCCAACGGTCCGCTGGTGGCACCGGACGATTACGTGCTCGGGCTCTGCGAGGAAGTGCGCAAGCGCGGTGGCCTGATCATTGCCGACGAGGTCCAATCCGGATATTGCCGCAGCGGCCGGGACTGGTGGACCTGCAATGTCTATGGATTTAAACCAGATTTCCTGACCTGTGGCAAACCCATGGGAGCAGGTCATCCGTTGTCCCTGATGTCGACCCGGCGTGAAATCATCGATGAATACGCGCGG
>CALZHS010000145.1 GCA_945787265.1 uncultured Gammaproteobacteria bacterium
GTGTAATTCCTTCCTAGATCGACGCTAGGGGCGGGTATTCAGACCATTTTTCCATTAGAATAATCTGATATGGTTATATTTTATAAATCAGGTCGAGTATTGCAAGTTTTCCCTGTCATCTGGTGCTTTTATACGTTCAGCACGCGGATAAGGTCGGTGCCACCGACCCGATGCTGGATACCCGCGGTCACGACAACAACATCTCCTGTCTTGATATAGCCAAGCTCCTTGGCCCGGCTTATCGCGAACTCCAGCTTGGCACTATCATCACTACCCTCCTCGCAGAGTAACGGTATCACGCCCCAGTTCATAGACAGACGCCGCGCCACCAGCTGGGAATAGGTTATCGCGAGGATCGGACAATCCGGACGATTCTTGGAGATTAGCCGCGATGTGAAACCGGTTTCGGTGAGACTGAAAATAGCAACGGCCTTGAGCTTTTCCGCCATGTTTACCGCCGACTGGCTGACGACCTCGGGAATGATATTGACCGGGTCCATGCGCGTTTTCTGCAAGTAACCATATTCACCCAGTGACGCCTCTGCCCGCTGGGCAAGAATAGACATGGTGCGAACCGCCTGTACCGGGAATTTACCGATTGCAGTCTCGCCGGAGAGCATGACCGCCGAGGTGCCGTCAAGAATGGCATTGGCCACGTCGCTGGCCTCGGCGCGGGTGGGTTTGGGATTGCGTTCCATAGAGGCGAGCATCTCGGTAGCGGTAATCACGGGTTTGCCGTTCATTACCGTGGTGCGGATAATTTTTTTCTGAAATCCCGGCACCTCCGCCAGCGGCAATTCGACGCCGAGATCTCCCCGGGCCACCATTATGCCGTCTGCTGCCTTGACGATATCCTCCAGGTTCTTGATGCCAGCCTTGTTCTCGATCTTGGCGATGATCGGTGTGCGCCGATCGGTTTCCAGAAAGATATCCCGGATACGGTGTATATCATCCGCACTTTGTACGAAAGAGGCCGCCAGGTAATCCACATCATTGTCGGCAGCGAAGTTGATTTCTCTTGCGATATCGTCCCTGAATTCAGGACTTACCGCATTAACCGCCAGCTCGGTGTCGGGAAGATTGACGCTCTTGTTTTCCATCAGGACGCCGCCATGGATCACCTGGCACAGGATTTCATTACCCGAAACAGATTTAACTTCCAGCTCGATGGCACCATCATCGAGCAGGATCGGGGTACCTGGCCCCACTTCCCCGGGCAGATTTCTATAAGTCACCGAAGCCCCGTCCCTGTCGCCGATGCGCCCGTCCGTGTACAGGGTGAATTTCGCATCGCGCACCAGCTCTACCGAGCTTTCACGCAGTTCGCCGGTGCGAATCTCGATTCCCCGGGTGTCTACCATAATGGCCAATTGCACACCCATCTCATTGGCAACACCACGAATCCGGTCCAGCAAGGCCTGGTGCTGCTCGTAGGTTCCATGGGACAGATTCAGTCGCGCAACATTCATACCCGCGGTAATCATTTCCCTCAGGGTATCGGGCGCATCACTGGCGGGGCCGATAGTGGCAACGATCTTGGTTTTACGCAGGCTGTTCGAATTGTCCATTGATGGTGGTTCAGCACAGGATTCTCATCGGCAAGCATACCGTGGTTTGGCTGCCTGGTTAATCATAATTTTGTTAAGGCCCCAGTGAAACTGGCTATCAATATCCGGCAACGGCTTTCGCCATCTTTGTTCATCATGTATAACCTTGTCTGTTTATTGAATCCTCAATTTCAGTGATATAATCAGAGTCTCGACCAGGCCAGAACAGTCTTTAACGCAGTGTCAGCCTGTTCCAGGCTACCGTTTACGGCGTCGGCATCATACTCGGTGCCGGGATCTACGCGCTCATCGGCGAGGCCGCGGGTATCGCCGGCAATGCAATCTGGATTTCTTTCGTTATCGCGGCCCTGATCGCCGCCTGCTCGGCGATCTCGTACGCGGAGCTGTCGGCGCTTTATCCAAAAAGTGCGGCAGAGTTTGTCTACGTCAAGGAAATAACGGGGTCCCCGTTTCTGGGATTTGTGGTCGGATACGTAACCGTGGTTACCGGCATCATCGGTGTATCGGCGGTATCACTGGGATTTGCTTCTTATTTCAAACTTTACCTCGATATCGATCCCATCATGGTCGGAATCGTGCTTATTTTAATTGTCGCGGTGTTCAATTTTCGTGGCATTCAGCTCAGCGCACGCGTCAATACTCTGCTTACCTTCGCGGAGGTTGGCGGTCTGCTGTTTATTATCTTTATTGGACTTCCCTATCTTGGCGAGGTTGACTTGATAACGGTTGATCCAGAGCCCATGACTGCTGACGCAAGCGGCTGGCAACCGATGCTGGCAGCCGCCGCACTGGTCTTTTTCGCATACCAGGGTTTCGAGGATATCGCGAATATTGCCGAGGAAACCAGGGATGCCGAGACAACGGTACCGCTCGCATTGCTTTTGTCGCTGTTGATCACAACCGTGGTTTATATCCTGGTCGCAATGGTTGCTGTCAGCGTGGTGTCGGCTGACGCGCTCTTCACCGCTTCCAAACTCGATAACCCAAGTGAGGGGCCGCTTGCGCTGGTCGCCAGTACCGCGTTGAACTCACCCGTGGGCGGGAAGTTATTTACCGTCATTGCCTTATGCGCGACTGCGAACACGGTGTTGGTGCTGCATATCGTGACATCGAGAATGTTGTACGGAATCGCCAGGGAAAACTGCCTGCCCGATTTTCTTGCCAAGGTTAATCCAAAAACCAGAACACCGGTGAGTGCGGTGGCACTGGCAACGCTTTTCTGTATTTTGTTTACCCTCGGGGGTTCGCTCGGAGACGTTGCAAACCTGACCAACGTCGGTGTCTTTCTGGTTTTCTTTATGGTGAACCTGATGTTGCTGATGCATCGTTATAAAAACCGGAGTTCAGAGACATTAAGGCAAACCTCGTTAGCGCTGGCCCTCAACCTGGGCTGGTTTCCATTGCTACCGTTCCTGGGAACATTGTTTTGTGCCGCAATGTTACTAACCCAGTTCTGGCAACCGATGATGGTACTGGGAATATCGGTTCCCATTATTATTTATGCCCTGTTAATTACTGCTTTGGCAGTACCCATCTACCTGCTATCTCGAAGGGATTGGAACTAGTTCATGGCTGGTATTTCAGTACGCCTGGCATACCAGGGAACCTGGTTGCTCTGCACATCGCTGCGGGGCAAAGGTTGATTGGTCCAGATAAACGGTCCTGAATCAATGCCCCGGGACCGGTTACTCATCCCTATGCAAATGTTTCGATTTTTCCAGTTGCGCGGTAACCACCCTTAATCGCGTTTCGAGTTTCTGACGTTTGCCGGGATCATCGGTTTCGGCAAGTCTCGCCTGGTAGCGAGCTTTCTTATCACTTAACAGTTGCTGGAGCTTATCCAGTTTTTTGGGTTTGATCCGTTTACCCTTCTCATGTTTACCGACAAGTTTTTCAGCCTTTTCAACCAGCTCAGAGAATTTCATTCGTACCCCTCGTTAATTTAGGATTGCGCCGCGAAACATATCGGCCGTTTCTCAACCGCACTCAGGCAGCGGACGCTTTTTCAATCTCGTCTTCATCCAGCACGACTTCCTGCGCCGCTTCAGCCACGAGATCGGAGTGTGAAAACAGTAGCGCCTGGGCCGTGTCGAGCAGATGGCGCGAAGTTTCGTCCACGTAATTGAAGTCGTTGAGCAGCGAGGTTGCCATGATCGGCGTAATCCGATCGTCTCTCAGTATCCCGGTGACCCGTACGTCAAGATCCGCGTGCGCAGACTGTATTTCCGCCTTTAGCTCGTCCATCTCCAGTATCGCAATCGCATGATCAATATCTTCTTCACCGCGCAGGCGATAAATTTCCCGCAGAATCATCGCGATCTGGTACCTGAGTTTGTTGTATTCGTCGCGAATGTGCTCGTTGTCCGAAAGCATGTACTTGGTTGTGTTCTTGCGCAAATGCTTGATGTGCTTGACGCATTCGACGATTTCACCCGCTGCCCTGCGCAGACGGTACATTTCCTCGGAAAAATCGCTGGACATGTGCGCCTGGGCGTTTGAAATGAAATCCACGATCGCGCTGTACAGGACCTTGACCTTGCTCTCGTACAACTCGTCCATATCAAAATCGTGCACCTCCCTGTCATTATCGATAGTTTTTTGAAGGTCCTCGGATTTCAGTATCTCGGTACGATGCAGGTTAATCCCGTGGGCCATGAGCTCGAAGGCCGAATCGAACAGATGCCAGACCTCTTTCTTCAATGACTTCAGCACAGTTTCGGGAAATTCGATCGCGGCCTCACTCAGGTACAGCGGTTCAGCAAGATCCTTTGCTTTCTCGGGAAGTGACTTGATCAGAAAATCTGACAGTCGATGGATCAGGGGCACCATGATCAGCACGCCGGCAAGATTGAAAAGGGTATGGAACACTGCCAGCTTCATCGTGTAATTATCGGCCGCTATACCGACGCTATTACTGACGGCATCAACCGCCCAGATAAACTGGCTGATGAAAGCGATTGCGATCACGCCGGTGACGACATTGAATATCAGATGCGCGCCCGCCAGCCGCCTGCCCTGAATATTTGCACTCAATGATCCGATGATCGCCGTTATCGTGGTGCCGACATTGGCACCAATCGCAAGCGCCAGTCCGTTATCATAGGTAATCTGCGATGCCGCCAGCGCGGTCAGAATCAATACCAGCGTCGCGTGGCTGGATTGCATGACCACGGTCGCAGCGGCACCGATCGCGGCAAACAGGAACAACCCGGGATAGCCCGCAACCGCCAGTGACGCGAGGTCAAAACTGTCTTTAAAGGCTTCGAACCCTTCTTTCATGTAGTGAATGCCCAGAAACAGGAACCCGAGTCCGGCCAGCACCGCGCCCGCACCCTTCAGGTACTTGGATTTCTGAAATGACAAAACGATACCGAACACCAGCATCGGCATCGCGTAGGCGGAGATTTTCACCTTGAGTCCAAAAGCCGCGACCAGCCAGGCTCCGGTCGTGGTGCCGATATTGGCACCGAAAATAATTCCAATCCCGGCCACCAGCGTAACCAGCCCTGCACTGATGAAGGAAATGGTGATCACCGACACCAGCGAGCTCGATTGCATGATCGATGTCGAAACAACCCCGAATAACAGGCTCTTCCAGGTTTTATCGGTGGTTTTCTGTAACAGCTTTTCCAGCACGCCACCGGTAAAAGCCTTAAAACCGTCCTCGAGGAAAAGCATGCCAAATAAAAATATCGAAACCCCGGCCGCGATTTCCTTGAAGTCGGGGCTGATCCAGAATCCATAGGCCAGTATCAGCAGAATAGTCGGAAGAATTGTCTTTTTAAGCATCGCGATCTCCTCTTGTCAGGCTTATATTGCCGAATTACCCAAGGTACTGCGCGAAGTCTTTAATCTTATAAGGAGCGCCTGCTTATTCTTGTGAAGCATTGCCCTATAAAACGTTTCATTGACCCTCGTTATTTCAATGAAACCAGGCTCCAGCAGCAGACTTTACCACAGAATTGAATTGAACGATTAGACCGCAACGTTGTTTTACGAAATTACGCCCTGTTTGCCACCGTTTGTGGTTGACATTTATCAAATACAAAAATTGACCCTCTATCAATAATGACGCCATTGAGTTTCGGCATTTAAAACAATTTGACTAACGATCATGGTCCTGGTCACCAGGTCACGGCGGCAGATACTATCTATGACGAATAAAGGCTTTGTTTCACTGGTTGGTTCCGGTCCCGGGGATCCCGATTTACTGACCGTTAAAGCGCTGCGATTGATACAGCAGGCCGATGTCGTGATCTTCGACCGTCTCGTCAACTCCCGGATTCTGGCCCTGATCCCAAATGGAGTCAGCCAGATTTCGGTGGGTAAGTCTCCCGGCAAACACTGTGTGCCACAAGAGCAAATCAATGAAATCATTGTCAGCCTGGCCTTATCGGGGCGACGCCTGGTACGCCTAAAGGGTGGAGACCCCTATATCTTCGGCCGCGGGGGCGAAGAGGCGCTGGTACTGCGTCAGCATAATATTCCCTTCGAAGTTGTTCCAGGTGTAACCGCCGCTGCCGGTTGCAGTGCCTACAGCGGTATACCGCTGACGCATCGCTGCCTCAATCACGGAGTACGTTTTATTACCGGACACCAGAAGAACAGTGAAGCCATGGATATCGACTGGAACAAGGTTGCCGATCCTGACTGCACGCTGGTTATCTACATGGGGCTCGCGAACCTGCAAAGCATCTGTGCCGAGCTTGTAGGCGCGGGCCTGTCGGCATCGACACCGGCCGCCGCGGTGCACGCTGGAACCACCGACCATCAGCAGAAGGTTATCTCGACCCTGTCGGACCTGGCCGACGACGTTCGCGACGCAGATTTGAAATCGCCCGTCACTGCAATTATCGGCGAGGTCGTCACGCTCAGCGCACAGCTCGACTGGTTCCAGCCAGACAACGAGGATAACGAGAGGAGCCTGGCCTATGACTCGTTTAATCTGGCTCGCGCTTAGTCTCGTCATTGCGGTGCCGCTAGCCGCCAACGACGGTATTTCGAGCCGTCGCCAACAGGAGCTAAGCAATATCCTGGTCCAGGATTGCGGCTCTTGCCATGGCCTTACGATGCGCGGTGGGCTGGGGCCCGCGCTGTTACCTGATGCACTCTCGGGAAAATCCGCCGAAGCGATCAGTGCCGTGATCATGAATGGCCGCCCCGGCAGCGCGATGCCACCGTGGCGGGCGTTGTTATCCCCCGCCGAGGCGCGCTGGATGGCGGACATACTGCTCAGCGGGGAACTGCAATGAGCAGGATCGTCTATGCCCTGCTGCTTCTGTTCTGCACCGCTCCAGCCACGGCAGCGCGCGGCACCGGCGATCTCGGACTTTTTATCGAACGCGCCAGCGGCAGTGTCCAAATTATTGAAACCAGTACCAACACCAGTATTGGCAGAATCAACGAGCTCGGAGATTTGTCCCACGCGTCCGTGGTTTATTCGCGCGACGCCCGTTTTGCTTACGTTTTCGGACGTGACGGCGGCTTAACCAAGGTCGATATCCTAAATGCTGAGGTGAGCGCACGTATCCTGCAGTCGGGTAACAGTATCGGCGGTGCCATTTCGCAGGACGGTCGACTGGTCGCGGTCTCCAACTATGATCCAGGTGGCGTCAAGGTTTTTGATGCCGAATCATTGAAACTGGTCGCAGATATCCCCGCTAGGTTTGGCAGTAGCCAGCAGCGCTCCAAAGTCATCGGACTGGTCGACGCGCCGGGGCAAAAGTTCGTGTTTTCACTCTGGGATGCTGACGAGATCTGGGTTCTTGATATGTCAAATCCAGCCAACCCGCGCATCGAAAAATTCCGCGACGTTGGTCGTAATCCCTACGACGCACTGATCACTTC
>CALZHS010000146.1 GCA_945787265.1 uncultured Gammaproteobacteria bacterium
GCACCGGTAACAACAAAGCTGGTATCGAGACTCGCTTCGAGCACGAGTCCACCAAAGCTGATCTCGATGCAGGTGGCGTTGATATCGTTTCCGAGCATGCGATTGGCCCAGTCGAACGCGAGGCTGTCGAGCGGACCGCCGGTAGTCAATCCCAGGTTATGCGCCCCGTATCGACCGCGGTCGTGCAGCAGGCTGAGCAAGCCCGGCTGCCTGACGACGAAGCCATTCATAGCTCGCCGCCCTGGGCGATGAATTCCTCGCGACTGATTGCGGCAAAGCGAATTCTGTCGCCGACCTGAACCGGCATGCTGGGCGTCTTGCTGGCGTCGAACATGCGCGTCGGGCACAGTCCGATCAGGTTCCATCCGCCCGGTGAAACCGCCGGGTAGACTGCGGTCTGGCGGTCGGCAATCGCGACCGCGCCGCGCGGTACCTTTTGTCGTGGAGTCGCCAGGCGCGGCGCGGCAATGCGCTCGTCAACTTCACCCAGGTAGGCGAACCCGGGAGCAAAGCCAATCGCGTAAACCCGGTATTCCTGCTGCTGATGGATCTCAATCACGTCATCGATAGCGAGATCGCCACGCTGCGCGATAGTTTCGAGATCGGGTCCGGATTCAACACTGTAATAGACCGGCAGGGTGACGAGTTCGCCGGCGGTTGCATCGACGCTATCCAGTTTCGACAAGGCCGCTCGCAGCTGCGCTTTAACCGCGAAATGATCACCACGATCCTGGTCAAAAATGACTAGCAGCGATGCGTAAGATGGCACCAGGTCGACGATGCTGTCCTGCATACTGTTGTTGATAATGGTAACTGCGGCCTGGATCTGTGCAGACACAGCCGCGCTGGTTTGCTCGGCAAAGTAGACGATAAACGCGTTTTGCCCCGCAATTTCGATTCGCATGCGACTGATCAGGAATGAATGATTTTGCGAATTTCCTTGATTGCCGCAACGCCTGCGTCGTTATCACCATGCACGCAGAGCGTATCGGGCTTTAGTTCAAGGGTATTGCCGCTAACCGTGGTAACGGTGCCGTCGCGACAAATCTGTTCCACCTGGGACAGCATTTTGTCGCGGTCATGCACCGCTCCCGGTTTGGAGCGGGAAAGCAATTTTCCATCATCGTCATAACAGCGATCGGCGAAAGCTTCGAACCACAGATCGATACCGTGCGCGGCAGCTTCGGTAACATGCAGGTCTGCCTCGGGGGTAGCCTGCAGCATTAACCGCACGGGCTTGTGAAAATCGGCGATCGCCTTGAGGATGGGGGCGCGCACCGATTCCCGCGCCATCATGTCGTTATAGAGTGCACCGTGCGGTTTGACATAGGCCAGCTCGAGCCCCTGGATTTTCGCCATACCCTCGAGTGCCGCGATCTGGTAGTGCATGAATGCAGAAATCTCTTCAGCGGAACAGTGCATCGGGCGGCGTCCAAATCCGACGAGGTCGGGATAGGCCGGGTGGGCGCCGACCATGACATGGTGCTGTTTCGCCATTGCCAGGGTTCGCTCCATGACCAGCGGATCGCCGCCATGGAAGCCACAGGCAATATTGGCCTGGTCGATATGGGGCATGACCTCGTCGTCGCGACCCATTTTCCAGGAGCCGTAGCTTTCGCCAAGATCACAGTTGAGCATCAGCATGTTTTTTTCACCTACATCACGGCAAGATGGCTGTTGGGTAAATCCGATACCAGCATACAGCCAGGCGAATGCGTGATACAGAATGGCGGTCGCGCCTGTTCTACCGCCACCTGGGGAGTAACCCCGCAGGCCCAGAATACAGGCACTTCGTCATTGCGAATAGTCACGGCGTCACCGAATTCGGGTCGGTTGATATCCTTGATGCCGATTCTGCCAGGATCACCGAAGTGCACCGGCGCACCATGCACCGCCGGAAAACGGGTGCAGATCTGGATTGCACGTATCGCGTCGGATGGAATCATCGGGCGCATGCTGACCACCATCTTACTCTCAAAGCGGCCCGCGGGATTGCAGTCGATATCGGTGCGATACATGGGCACATTGACGCCTTCGGTGACGTTGCGAATCTCGAGCCCATCATCGATCAGTGCCTCCTCGAAAGAAAACGAGCACCCCAGCACGAAGGACACCAGGTCATCGCGCCATATGTCGCTGATGTCATGTACTTCGTTTGCTTAAGGCCATGCCAATCAGGGGGCAGGGCTTGGGATTCGACTGGCAGAATTGCAGGAATTCGCCGGCATAATCGGCCGGCAGGATACAGAGGTTGCCCTGCACGAAACCGCGCGAGTAGCCCGAGGTATTCGACGTAAATTTTCCGCTACGGATCCTGTGGCGCAGTTCGACGGGTGAAATATCCGGGTTCATATCCAATTGAAATAGGGTTTAACCCTGTTTTTACAACTCTTTGGCGCGCTCGCGCAATACATTTTTCTGGATCTTGCCGGTTGCGGTTTTTGGTAACTCGCCAAATACGACCTTTTTCGGTCGCTTGAAGCGTGCCATGTTATCGGCGCAAAACTCGATCAATTCCTGCTCGCTGGCTGCGGCACCCGATTTCAGTTCGACGAAGGCACAGGGGACTTCGCCCCATTTTTCATCGGCCAGCGCAACGACTGCGGCTTCACCGACCGAGGCGTGCTTGTAGAGTACGCCTTCGACTTCAACCGAGGAGATATTTTCACCACCGGAAATGATCACGTCCTTGGCGCGGTCCTTGACCTGGATATAGCCGTCGGGGTGGATCACCGCGATATCACCACTCATGAACCAGCCGTCCTTGAAAGCATCGGCGGTTGCGCCGGGATCCTTCAGGTAACCTTTCATCACCGTGTTGCCGCGAATCACGATTTCACCCATGGTTTCGGCATCCCAGGGTACGGATTTACCGGTCTCGGGATCGATGACATCGACCGCTTCGGTCATCGAGAACCGCACTCCCTGGCGTGCCTTGAGTTCAGCCTGGCGTTCGATCGATTGCTGGTACCAGTCATCCTGGGGTGCCGAATGCAGAATATGGCCGTAGGTTTCGGTGAGTCCGTAGACGTGCATGACTTCGAAATTAAACTGGGCCATGCTTTCCAGCACCTTGGCCGGGGGTGGTGCGCCGGCGGTCATGGCAAAAACGGTGTCCTTAAATACCTTCTGATCCTCGGCGGGCGCATTGGCAAGCATGTTCAATATGACCGGTGCACCGCCGAAATGCGTAACCCCGTGTTGCTCGACAAGATCGAAAAACAGCTTTGGCGCAAATGCCCGAATGCAGACCACGGTCGCCGCAAGCGCGGTCATGGTCCAGGCGTGGCCCCAGCCGTTGCAGTGGAACATCGGCACCGTGTACAGGTAACGTGGGTGAGGAGGCAGCGCCCAGGAAATTACGGTGCCCATCGTCATCAGGTAGGAACCACGATGGTGGTAAACGACGCCCTTCGGAAGACCGGTCGTGCCTGAGGTGTAGTTCAGAGTCAGCGCCTGCCACTCGTCTTCAGGCGATCGCCAGGCGAAAGTATCATCGCCGCGATCGACCAGGTCTTCATAGAAGGAAAAAGCGATATCGGTTGGCAGCTCCGGTTTCTCGGTCGCATCGGCATCGTCGATAATGATGATTTCGGGTTGCAGCTCTGAGCTCTGCAAGGCTTCCTGCAGCACCGGCCAGAGCTGGCGGTCACAGATGAAAATCCTGGATTCGCCATGATCGATAATATAGGCAACCGTGGCCGCGTCGAGTCGCGTGTTAATCGTATTGAGCACGGCACCGGCCATCGGTATCGAGAAATGACTTTCAAACATTTCCGGAGTATTGAAGGCGAATACCGAAACGGTGTCGTTTTTACCGATACCTCTTGCCGCCAGACTCGAGGCAATGCGGGTACAGCGATTTCGTGTCTGGGCCCAGGTATAGCGGCGCTGGTTGTAAATCAGTGCTTCACGTTGTGGGTAAATATCTGCCGTACGGTGCAGGAAAGATAGCGGTGTCAGCGGTACGAAGTTGGCGGCGTTGGAATCCAGTTGATCGTATTCGATAGTCATATTGCACCTGCGCTAATTTCTTACGGGCGATCCCGCATCGAGCATGCTGTTAATTCGATCGCGGGTCGCCGTGGTGGCAACCAGCGACAGGAACGAGCGCCGCTCGGCGTCGTAGAAATCCTGTTCGCTCCAGACCGTACCCGGTTCGATATCGCCGCCGGTCACGATCCTGGCCATTTCGCTGCCGACATTGACGTCATGCGGCATGAATACACCCTTGTCACGGGATTGTTCCAGCCATTTGACCATTTCTTCGAACAAGGGTCTACCCGGCATGACCAGGGCAGGGCGTTCAAATGACACCTGGCCCTCAGGGTCGGCGATCGCCTTGATCGCTTCGCCAAGGATACGATCGCGGTTAATGACGAAGCGATCGTGTGCTCGCAGCATCGCCTGTTGCTTGGCAATGATCGGTGAAGTCGCAGTTTTACCGTAGCCAAGATTCATGAAGGCCTTCCAGCAGGCGGCAGAAATATCATCGCCGCACTGCAACAACTCTATCCAGCGATACAGGGTTTCCTTGCAGCCGCCACCGCCCGGAACCACACCGACCAGCGATTCGACCAGGCCCATGACGGAATTCGCATGACAGATAACCTGTTTCGCATGTAACACCACTTCAAAGCCGCCACCGATCGACAGGCCCACCGGTGCTGCGACCACCGGAAACGGCGCAGTCTGCATGCGATGCACGGTTTGCTGAAAATCCTGCAGAAACTTGTCCAGGCCGTCCATGTCATCACGGCGAAAGAAATCGCGCACCGCCTGCAGGTTGACCCCGCAGGAAAAATGCTGAGCGTCGTTGTGCACGATTAATCCCTGCAGACCGTCGGCTTCAACCTGGCTCAGCGCATCACCGAGGATTGCCATCGAGTCGGCATCGAGTGCGTTCGCCTTGCTATGAAACTCGACCAGCGCGATATCTTCGAGTTCGAACCAGCTGGCGACCGCGCAACTGTTACGGGGCTGCAGGGCCTGACGTTTTTCGGTAAAGCGGATAACGCCGTCCGGGCGCTGGATGGGTTGCCAGGTGCCGCCGACATGCCGCGCCTGCAGCTCGTTGTCAGCAACCCGGTAGAAGCTCGAACCGGCGGCCTCGGCAACAAAGGATGGAATCGGTAGCTGGTCTGCTTCGAGCCGGGCAATGAAGGTATCGACACCAATTTCATCGATTAATTCGAACGGACCCTTGACCCAGTTGTAACCCAGCTTCATCGCATCGTCGATGCCGACCGGGTCCTCGCCGACCTCGGGGATCAATGAAACGGCGTAGCTCAGGGTGCGTGACAGCACCCGCCATGCAAACTGGCCGTATACACCGTTGTCGTCGAGCAAATGCCTGACGCCGTCGCGCTCGGCTTTTTCGGCGAGTGGCAGGTTCAGGCGCGGTGCCGCTTCGTATTCGGCGGTCTCAAGGTTCAATACCTCGCGTCCGGATTCGACATCGCGGTAAAAGCCCTGGCCCTGCTTGTTTCCGGTCTGGCCATTGTCGATCATTTGCGTCATCAGCGGTATTTTTGCGGCCTCGGCATGGAACAGATCGGAATCCGGCAGAATATTGACCAGGCTCTGCACCACGTCCGACATCAGGTCGATTCCGATCAGGTCGTAAAGACCGAAGACACCGGTTTTCGGTATTCCCATCGGTCGACCAAAAATGGCATCGGCTTCGAGCGGCGTCAGCCCCTGTTCGAACGCAGCCTGTAGCGCACACTGGATCGCGAAAACCCCGACCCGGTTACCGAGGAAACCCGGCGTATCGAGACAGGGTACGACGCCTTTACCCAGCTGTTGTTCGCAAAAGTCGGCCAATAGCTCGATGACGGACGGATCGGTGTCTTCCCCGCGTACCAGCTCGAGCAGGCGCATGAAGCGTACCGGGTTGAAAAAATGGGTGATGGCGAAGCGCTGGCGAAACGCAAGCGGCATGTCCTCGACCAGCAATCGAATCGGAATTGTCGACGTATTCGACGTAATGATGGCATCGTTTCTACAGACGGTATCAAGGCGCTGGTACAGGTCCTTCTTGATATCGAGACGTTCCACCACGGCCTCGGCGACCCAGTCGCAGTCGGCGAGTTGATCGAAATCATCACGCGTGTTGCCGAGGTGGATAAAGGCTTCGGCATCCTTGCTGACCAGGCCCGGTTGATTCGGGTCGCGCAGGCGCTCGAGGCCACGTTCGGCGAGCGCGTTTGCGTTATCCTCGGTGGGCAGGTCCAGCAACCAGACTTCGATGCCGGCGTTGGCGACCTGGCCTGCAATACCGGAACCCATGGTGCCGGCGCCAATTACGGCGACTTTCCTGATACTCATCGATATCCCCTAGGCTGCCTGTTCCAGCGAGCTAATCAGTTCACGTAACTTTTGTAATGTCTGTCGTGGTGCCTCGATCGGCAGCATGTGGCCGTAACGCTCGATAATGGTAACCCGTGCGTTCAATTCCTCGGCGAAGGCCATACCGGCCTTGACCGGGGTGAGCCGGTCCTTGCGGGCCAGTACCAGCTGGGATGGCAGCCTGATGGATTTGGCCACCTGGCTGCCGTTTTCATAGTTGGCGCAGGCCACCAGGTCTTCATAGAGCGGGTTGCTCGCCATGATCTGGCGCCCGATCGCAATCGGCTGCATCCCCGGAACCGCGCTGATGCCGTACTGCGCATCGGGTCCGAAACCCCACATCAACAGCATTTCCGCGGCATCCCCGGCCCGGTTTTTGGCCGCATCGATCAATGCCGGGTTAACCGGGATTGCGCCCGCGGTGCCGATCCCGGTGATTGATTTCAACAATTCAGGGGCCTGGCGTGCAAGTTCGAGTACGTCCAGAAATCCCTGCGAATGTCCGACCGCGTGTACACCGGTGACCCCGGCAGCGCGGATAAAATCGGCCAGCCAGGCGCCCATCTCCTCGATACTTTCAAGCGGCTTGCCCTCGGAAAGACTGTGACCGGGAAGATCGGGTGCCAGTACCGCGTAGCCGTTGTAAGCAAACCAGCGCGTCTGCAAGGCCCAGCTGCGATGATCGAGTCCGCTGCCGTGCACGAACATGACCACCGGCAGGCTACTGTCGAATTCCTTGCCGCCGGTGGCGGCATAGGTTTTGTGACCTCGTACCTCGATGTACATCAGGATTCCCCGGCGATGCGTTGCGCTGCCTTGAAGCCGCGTGCGAAGTCGGCCTTGATATCGACTATATCTTCGATCCCGACCGAAACGCGAATCATGTCTTCACTGATGCCGGCGGCCTTCATATCTTCAACCGTGAGGCGTGAATGCGTGGTGCTTCCGGGATGCAGCACCAGGGTACGGGCATCGCCGACATTGGCCAGATTTGACGCCAGTTGCAACGAATCGATAAATGCCGCACCCCCGGCGCGACCGCCGACGACGCCGAAACACAGCATAGAACCGGCACCATCGGGGAACAGTGTTTCAGCCAGGCTGTGGCTCGG
>CALZHS010000147.1 GCA_945787265.1 uncultured Gammaproteobacteria bacterium
AACAACCATTTCAGCAGTTCGCCATGGTCTTCGAAGGCGGGCAGGGAGACCCGGGGAATGCTGGAGCCGGACAGGGATTCGTATTTGAGATCGGTGCGAATCTCGCGGTCGCGAACCTGCACCACGTACTCGTCGCCGGAATAGCGTTCCCGCAGAGCCGGCCATTCTTCGAGCAAATGGCGTGAGGCGCTGTCTAGTGCTCTTTCACGCTGCGCGATCAGATCATCAAGATCGCGCATGTCAGCGGTGGAATTGATTTGTGCGAGCATGCGTCGGCTTTCGCGCAACTGCTGGCCTTCACGCGCCAGCGTAACCTGTTGGCGAGCATGGTCGTGGTAGTCACGCACGGTTATCGCGATTTCGGCGAGGTAGCGCACGCGATCGGGTGGCACGATGACCGTTCGCCCGGTGGATTTGCGTGTTTCGACCCCTGGCAGGTGACCCGGCCCGGGATCGAGCCCGAGTTCTTCCAGCCTGGTCATAATTGCCTGGTACAGGGCGGTAGTGCCATCATCGTTAAATCGCGATGCGATCGTGCCAAAAACCGGCATTGTTTCAATGGCTTGCGTAAAAGCCTCACGGTTACGCTGGACCTGTTTGCAAACGTCCCGGTAGGCGTCCTCGGCACCCTTGCGATCAAACTTGTTGATCGCGACGATGTCGGCAAAATCGAGCATGTCGATTTTTTCGAGCTGGCTTTGCGCGCCAAATTCCGGCGTCATGACGTAGACCGATGAATCGACCAGGGGCACGATGGCGGCGTCTCCCTGGCCGATACCAGGGGTTTCGACGATGATGAAATCAAATTCGCAAAGCTTGCAGGCGGCGATGACGTCTTCGACCACCGCGGGGATTTCACCGATTGAATCACGCGTGGCTATCGAGCGCATGTAGATACCCGGGTGGTCAATTGCATTCATGCGAATCCGGTCGCCGAGCAATGAGCCCCCGGTTTTACGGCGCGTCGGATCGACCGCGATGACCGCAATTCTGAGTTGGTCCCCGTGGTCGAAGCGAAAGCGCCGGATAATTTCGTCGGTCAATGACGACTTCCCCGAGCCACCGGTGCCGGTAATGCCGAGCACCGGGGTGGCGCGTTCGGCAGCCTTCTGCACGATTTGAGCACGTAGTTTTTTGCTGACGCTGTCGTTTTCGAGCGCCGTAATCAGGCTCGCAAGTGCGGCGGTATCGTGCTTTGACAAAACCTCGAGCGAGGTCGGAGCCTGCTTGCCCGGATCGTACTGGCAGCGATCCAGCATGTCCTTGATCAGGCCCTGCAGGCCCATGGTCTGACCATCCTCGGGCGAATAAATGCGCGTCACGCCATAGGCTTCAAGTTCACGAATTTCGGCCGGTATGATGACACCGCCACCGCCCGCGAAAATCCTTATATCGGTTCGGCCCCTGTCTTTAAGCATATCGACCATGTACTTCAGATACTCGACGTGTCCGCCCTGGTAAGAACTCAATGCGATGGCGTGGGTATCTTCCTGGATCGCCGCATCGACGATTTCTGCAACCGAGCGGTTATGACCGAGATGAATCACCTCGGCGCCCGAAGACTGCAGGATGCGGCGCATGATGTTGATCGCGGCATCGTGCCCGTCGAACAGGCTCGCCGCAGTCACGAAGCGGACCTTGTGCGGGCTGGTCGAACTCGATGGCATGGTGATTACCTTTTCCTGTGCGGAACTCACTACCTAAGCCTCAACAAAATAATTCAGGGTTGCATTGAGCGGCATATTAAACTACCTTACGTTTACGTTAACGTCAACTAATGAATATAGTGATATTCCTGATCATTTCACGAATTGTTTTACCCGTATCGACATGAGCAGTCAATTTGAGCCCAGGGACCCCGATTTCAAATCGCGGGTCATGCAGAGTTTCAGCGAGCAGAGCGTGATGCAGACCATCAACGCCTCGCTGGTCACGGTCGAGCCGGGGCACGTTGAAATCGAACTTCCGTATCGGCGCGAGCTAACCCAGCAGGACGGGTTTATCCACGCCGGGATATCTTCGACGATAATGGACAGCGCCTGCGGCTACGCGGCATTTACGCTGATGCCGCCAGAGGCACGGGTTTTGACGATCGAGTTCAAGATCAACCTGCTGGCACCGGCCGCGGGAGATCATTTCCGCGCCATTGGTAAAGTACGCAAATCGGGGCGCAGCCTGTTTGTCGCCGAAGCTGACCTTTATGCGATGAGTGATGAAACTGAAAAACTGGTCGCAACCATGGCTGGAACCCTGATGGCGGTAAATCCGCAGAAACCGGAATAAAATCAGCATGAATAAACCCGAAATCCACGATAAGACTTACAGCATTGGCGAGCTCGCCGAGGAATTCGGCGTGACTTCGCGCGCGTTGCGCCTGTACGAGGAAGAGGGCCTGCTAGATCCGCAACGTGAGGGTACGCGTCGCATCTATAATGAACGCAACCGTGTGCGCCTGCGCCTGATCCTGCGTGGAAAACGCCTCGGCTGGTCATTATCTGAAATCCGGGAATCGTTCGATCTGTACGATTCGAGCCTGGGCGAGGAAGCCCAGCTCGAATGGATGCTGGACAAACTCGCGCAGCGACGTCAGTCGTTAATGGAGCAAAGCAAGGATATCGAAAATGCACTGCAGGATCTTGAGCGAATCACGACCGATGCCGAGCAGGCACTGCGGGGCATTCGCTCGCAGCAACGCAGGGCCGGTCACGGTTAAACCCGGGGGCAGACAATGATACATCTTCCATCCTTGAATTTTGAACTGGGCGAAACCGTGGATATGTTGCGTGACGCGGTGCACGACTTCGCGCAGGCAGAAATCGCACCGATCGCGGCCGATATCGATCGCAGCAATGAATTTCCGAATGAGCTCTGGCCCAAACTCGGCGAAATGGGTTTGCTCGGCATCACCGTGCCCGAAACCTATGGGGGTGCCGATATGGGTTACCTCGCGCATATTGTCGCGATGGAAGAAATCAGTCGCGCCTCGGCCTCGGTTGGACTGAGTTACGGTGCGCACTCGAACCTGTGCGTGAACCAGATCAATCGCAACGGTAACGATACGCAGAAACAGAAGTACCTGCCGAAGTTGATCAGCGGCGAACATATCGGCGCACTCGCGATGTCGGAACCGGGCGCGGGATCAGATGTCGTCAGCATGCAGATGAAGGCTGAGAAAACCGATGCCGGGTACCGACTCAACGGTACCAAGATGTGGATTACCAATGGCCCGGATGCCAACGTGATCGTGGTGTACGCGAAAACCGACCCAGCCGCGGGCTCCCGCGGCATCAGCGCCTTCCTGGTCGAGAAGGCATTTGGCTTCAAGACCGCGCAGAAGCTCGACAAGCTCGGCATGCGCGGCTCCAATACCGGCGAACTGGTGTTCAATGATGTCGAGGTGCCTGACGAGAACCTGCTTGGTGAACTCAATCGTGGCGCAGCGGTGCTGATGAGTGGGCTCGATTACGAACGCGCGATACTGTCGGCCGGGCCGACCGGTATCATGCTGGCCTGCATGGATGCGGTGGTGCCCTACGTGCATGAGCGTAAGCAGTTCGGCCAGCCGATTGGCGAGTTCGAACTGATGCAGGGCAAGCTGGCCGACATGTACACGACCATGAACGCAACCCGGGCTTACGTTTACGCGGTTGGCAAGGCTTGCGACCGCGGTGAAACCACGCGCAAGGATGCTGCCGGGGCGATTCTATACGCCGCCGAAAAGGCAACCTGGATGGCGCTCGAGGCAATCCAGGCACTGGGTGGCAACGGCTACACCAGCGATTACCCGGTCGGCCGACTATTACGCGATGCCAAGCTCTACGAAATCGGGGCAGGGACGTCGGAAATCCGTCGCATGCTGATTGGTCGCGAATTATTCAATGAAACAACTTAACCAGTCTGATACGAGGTTGTCATGAGTGAAAATATTGTTATTACCGGCGCAGCCCGTACCCCGATGGGTGGATTCCAGGGTGTTTTGTCCGATGCCAGTGCCTCCCAGCTAGGTGCGGCCGCGATCAAGGCTGCCCTGGAACGCAGCCAGTTGCAGGGCGATGCGGTCGATGAAGTCATCATGGGTTGCGTGCTGCCGGCCGGGCAGGGCCAGGCCCCGGCGCGCCAGGCCAGTCTCGGGGCCGGGTTGCCGCTGTCGGTTGGCTGTACCACGATTAACAAGATGTGTGGCTCCGGCATGAAAGCAACCATGCTGGCGCACGACCTGCTGCGTGCGGGCACCAACCAGGTCATGGTGGCCGGTGGTCTCGAAAGCATGACCAACGCTCCGTATCTGCTGACCAAAGTGCGTGGCGGGTTACGTATGGGTCATGGCCAGGTGCTCGATCACATGTTTCTCGATGGTCTCGAAGACGCCTACGACAAGGGTAAATTGATGGGCGTGTTTGCCGAGAACACCGCGGATAAGTACGGTTTCACGCGCGAGCAACAGGATGAATTCGCGATCACGTCACTGAGGCGCGCGCAGGCCGCGATCGAAACTGGCGCCTTCAAGGACGAGATCACGCCGGTCGTGATCAAGACGCGCAAGGGCGAGGTCACGGTCGACACCGACGAACAGCCGTTCAACGCCAACATCGACAAGATTCCGACGCTGCGTCCGGCGTTTCGCCAGGACGGCACCGTGACCGCGGCAAATTCCAGCTCGATTTCGGATGGCGGGGCGGCGCTGGTGTTGATGGCTGAAGCCGAGGCCGGGCAGCGAGGTATCAAGCCACTGGCAGTGATCCGCGCCCATGCCAGCCATGCGCACGAACCTGCCTGGTTTACCACGGCCCCGGTCGGTGCGATTAAAAAGGTGCTTGAAGCCGCGAACTGGTCCAGTGACGAAGTCGATCTGTACGAAATCAATGAAGCCTTCGCGGTGGTTACGATGGCCGCGATGACCGACCTCGGGCTCGATCATGCCAAAGTGAATATTAATGGTGGCGCCTGCGCACTCGGACATCCGATCGGTGCTTCGGGCGCACGTATTATTGTCACGCTGATCCATGCGCTGCAGAGTCAGGGCCTGAAAAAGGGTGTCGCCGGCCTATGTATCGGTGGCGGCGAAGCCACTGCGATCGCGATCGAGCTGGTTTAACGCCCGCAATGGATCTCAGCGAAGAGCAGCGCCTGATCCGCGACAGCGTGCGCGATTTCGTGCAGGCGCGGGTTGCACCATTTGCTGCCGACTGGGATCGCGACTGCCACTTCCCGCATGAACAGCTCGCCGAAATGGCTGAACTGGGCCTGTTCGGCATGTTTATCCCGGAAGCCTGGGGCGGCAGTGGTGCTGACTATTTATCTTTCGCGCTCGCGATTGAAGAAGTTGCTGCCGGCGATGGTTCCTGT
The DNA here is from genome assembly GCA_945787265.1 of uncultured Gammaproteobacteria bacterium. Taxonomy (GTDB): domain Bacteria; phylum Pseudomonadota; class Gammaproteobacteria. The sequence continues at coordinate 5,347 of CALZHS010000147.1, forward strand.
TCGACGATCCTGAGTGTAAATAACTCGGTGGTGTGTAGTGTACTGCTGGCTTCCGCCAGCGAATTTTTAAAACAAACCTACCTGAAACCGCTCGCGTCGGGTGCGCAACTGGGGTGCTTCTGCCTGACCGAACCGCAGGCCCGACGAGTACGTTTTGAATGGAACCAAGGCGTTTATCACCTCCGGCAAGAATGCCGACGTAGCTATCGTGTTCGCGGTTACCGACCCCGGTGCCGGTAAAAAAGGCATCAGCGCCTTCGTCGTGCCGACCGACAATCCGGGATACGAGGTCGGGACCGTGGAGCAGAAAATGGGCCAGCATGCTTCCGATACCGCGCAGATCTATTTCAGGGATTGCCGGATCCCGGCAGATCATTTAATCGGTGCCGAAGGCGAGGGTTACAAGATCGCACTGATGAATCTCGAGGGTGGCAGGATCGGCATCGGCGCCCAGTGTGTCGGCATGGCCCGTGCGGCTTACGAGTGCGCGCTGGACTATGCCCGACAGCGCTCCAGTTTCGGCCAGGCGCTGGTCGAGCACCAGGCGATTGCGTTTCGCCTGGCCGATATGGCCACCCAGCTCGAGGCGGCCAGGCTCATGGTGCATAACGCGGCGCGCCTGCGCGACGCTGGCGAACCCTGTTTGAAACAGGCGAGCATGGCCAAGCTGTTTGCGTCCGAAGTCGCCGAGAAAATCTGTTCCGACGCGATCCAGGTGCTCGGGGGGTATGGCTACCTGCGTGATTACCCGGTCGAGCGCATCGCGCGTGATGTGCGGGTGGCGCAAATATACGAGGGCACCAGCGATATTCAGCGCATCGTCATTGCCCGCGAAATCAACGCCGGGTCATGAGTGTCATCGAATCCAGGGTCAGCAGCCGGGCCGCCGAGTTTCAGCAAAATCGCGATGCGATGCTGGCGCTGGTTGCCGACCTGCGTGCGCGTGCCGAAGTCATCGCGCTGGGTGGCGGTGAACGCGCACGTGCGAAGCACCTCGGCAGGGACAAGTTGTTACCGCGAGACCGAATCGACAGGCTGGTCGATCCCGGGTCGCCGTTTCTGGAGCTGGGCCAATTCGCCGGTTACGAAATGTATGGTGAAGACAATGTCGCCGCGGGCGGTTTAATCACCGGCATCGGACTCATCAAAGGGCTCGAGTGCATGATCGTAGCCAATGATGCCACCGTCAAGGGTGGCACCTACTACCCCATTACCGTAAAGAAACACCTGCGCGCGCAGGCGATCGCGGCGGATAATAATCTCCCCTGTATTTACCTGGTTGATTCTGGCGGAGCGCATTTACCGAACCAGGACCAGGTGTTTCCGGATCACGATCATTTCGGGCGTATTTTTTTTAACCAGGCCAACATGTCGGCCAGGGGAATTCCGCAGATCGCGGTGGTTATGGGCTCCTGCACCGCGGGCGGCGCCTACGTGCCGGCGATGTGTGATCAGTCGATCATCGTGCGCGAGCAGGGCACCATTTTCCTTGGTGGGCCTCCGCTGGTGAAAGCAGCCACCGGTGAGGTTGTCAGCGCTGAGGAACTCGGCGGTGCCGATGTGCATGCGCGCATCTCCGGCGTGGTCGATCACTATGCCCAGAACGACGCTCACGCGCTCGCGATGGCGCGCGATATCGTCTCCTCCCTGAACCGGGTCAAGCAACCCGATATCGCGCTGCGCACACCGGTCGAACCTCGTTACCCGGCGGAAGAGCTCTACGGCATCGTCCCCGGCAGCCTGCGCAAGCCGTTCGACATTCGCGAAGTTATTGCGCGCCTGGTAGATGGCAGCGAGTTCGATGAATTCAAACAGCTGTACGGCACCACGCTGATCTGCGGGTTTGCGCATTTATATGGCGTCCCCGTCGGTATTGTTGCCAACAATGGCATCCTGTTTTCGGAATCGGCATTAAAGGGCGCGCATTTTATCGAGCTATGCGCCAAGCGCCGCATCCCGTTGATATTTCTGCAAAATATTACCGGCTTCATGGTGGGCCAGAAATACGAGCATGGTGGTATTGCCCGGGATGGTGCCAAGATGGTGACCGCGGTTGCCTGCGCCCGCGTGCCCAAGCTGACGCTGGTGGTGGGTGGCAGTTTCGGTGCGGGTAACTACGCGATGTGCGGACGCGCTTACGGCGGACGTTTTCTGTGGATGTGGCCGAATGCGCGCATCTCGGTGATGGGGGGCGAGCAGGCGGCGACCGTGTTGGCGCAGGTCAGGCGCGATGGTCTCGAGGCCAGGGGCGAAACCTGGAGCCAGGCAGACGAAATCCTGTTCAAGGAACCGATCGAGGCACAATATGAATTGCAGGGCCATCCCTACTAAGCCTCGGCACGGTTGTGGGACGATGGCATTATCGATCCGGCCGATTCGCGCCGGGTGCTGGGCCTTGGCCTGTCGGCGGCACTCAATGCACCAATCGAAGCCACCGAGTTTGGCATCTTCAGGATGTAATGCCGATGCGACGACTGTTCTTCCATGTTCGCTAAAATCCTGATCGCCAATCGCGGCGAAATCGCGGTACGCGTTGCCACAACGGCACGCAGGCTGGGCATTGCCAGTGTCGCGGTGTACTCGGAAGCCGACAGAAAAGCGCTGCACGTCGAAGCTTGCGACGAGGCTTATTGCATTGGCGCTGCTGCGGTCAGCGACAGTTATCTCAATGCCGCACGGATACTGCAGGTAGCGCGTCAATGTGGTGCCGAGGCAATTCATCCGGGTTACGGTTTCCTGTCGGAAAACGCAGCATTTGCACGGGATTGCGAAACGGCCGGTATCGTGTTTATCGGACCCCCGGCGCGCGCGATCGACGCGATGGGGTCGAAAAGCAAGGCCAAGGCGTTGATGGAAGCTGCCGGCGTACCGCTGATCCCCGGCTACCATGGCGATGACCAGCAGGACAAGCTGCTCGCCGCCGAGTCAAGGGAATGCGCCTGGTCGAGAATCAGAAAAAATTTACCGAGGCCCTGGTCTCGGCACGGCGTGAAGCAAGCGCTGCTTTCGGTGATGACCGGGTTCTGATCGAGCGTTACCTCGCTAAGCCGCGCCATGTCGAAATGCAGATTTTCGGCGACCGCCTTGGTAATTACGTGCACCTGTTCGAGCGCGATTGCTCGATCCAGCGTCGTCACCAGAAAGTCCTCGAAGAGGCGCCCGCACCGGGACTACCCGATAAGGTTCGCGTAGCGATGGGGAAGGCTGCGATCAATTGCGCCAGGGTCATTGACTACGTGGGTGCCGGGACGGTCGAGTTCCTGCTCGATCAGGATGGCAGTTTTTACTTCATGGAAATGAATACGCGACTGCAGGTTGAACACCCGGTCAGCGAAATGATTACCGCGCAGGACCTGGTCGAGTGGCAATTCAGGGTTGCCTGTGGAGAAGCCTTGCCGCTGCAGCAACGGCAGATCGTAAAACGGGGGCATGCCATTGAGGCACGAATCTACGCGGAGACTCCGCATAACGACTTCATGCCGTCGGCGGGACGGATAAAATACCTGCGCTTACCTGAAACTTCCAGCTCGGTGCGAGTCGATACCGGGGTCCGTTGTGGCGACCCGATCGGTATTAACTACGACCCGATGATCGCCAAGCTTATCGTGCATGCCGACAATCGAACCGCGGCGCTGGCAAAACTTAGGCTGGCATTGCAGCAATACCAGATCCTGGGCCTGAGCACCAACCTTGGATTCCTGGTTCGCCTGTCAGCCAGCCCTGAACTAATTGCCGGCGACTTTGATACCGGGTTCATTGCGATGCATCGCGAGTACCTGCTGGCGAATGATATCGAGCAGATGAATCGAGCGCTGGTGCTTGCTGCGGCGGCGATGTTGCCCACACTCGATAACCGGCTGTCATCCACGCATGGCGGCTCGGCCTGGGATGCACGCGATCATTGGCGTATGAACCTGAATAGTAGCCAGGTTATCGAACTTGAATGCGATGAAACACTCTACCAGCTTGTGTTTAAGCGACAGTCGGAAGCGTGGAATGTTACCTGTGCAGAAGCCAGTTACCTGCTCAACGGTGAATGGATCGACCAGCACCACCTGCGGATTGAACTAGAGGCCGAACGGGTCGAGCTACCGGTGCTACGGGAGGCGTCTTTGATTTCGATTTTCTACCGGGGGCAGGCCTATCGTTTCGGATTACCGGCGGCGATTCATGACAGCGCAAGCGATACGCCCGACGCCGATCACCCTAGCGCGCCGATGTCGGGTGCCGTTGTTGCACTGCCGATTGCGGTTGGCGATACTGTCGAACCCGGCGATACCCTGGTCGTGGTTGAAGCCATGAAAATGGAACATGCGATTGTTGCGCAGATCAGCGCCAGGGTCAGCGAAATCCTGGTCACGGAGGGTGACCAGGTCGATGAAGGCGAAACCCTGGTTTTATTGGAGGTTGAATAGTTCGATGAGTTTTCCCGAGCACGTCAAGATAGTCGAGGTAGGTCCCCGTGACGGATTGCAGAACGAGTCTGTCACCGTGCCCGCTGAAATCAAGGTACAGCTGGTTGAAAAGCTCGCCGATGCCGGGCTGTCGGTGATTGAATCGGGCGCCTTCGTATCACCGAAATGGGTGCCGCAGATGGCGACCAGTGCCGAGGTTTTCAAACAGATCGATAAACGCGTCGGGGTCTCCTACCCGATGCTGGTGCCCAACCTGAAGGGTCTCGAGCTTGCCCATGCGGCAGGCGTGAAGGAGATCGCGCTGTTCGCCGCGGCCACGGAAACTTTCTCGCAGAAAAATACCAACTGCTCGATTGCGGAAAGTATCGATCGATTCAACGCGGTGATTGATCAGGCGCAGGCGCTCGAGATGAAGATTCGTGGCTATATTTCCTGCGTGCTGGGCTGTCCTTACGAGGGCGAGGTTTCGTCCGACACGGTTTTAATGCTGGCGCAGAAGCTGTTTGACAAGGGTTGCTACGAGGTTTCTCTGGGTGACACCATCGGGGTGGGCACCGCTGGGCAGGCAAGCGACCTGGTCGAAAAGCTCGGCCGGCAGGTACCGGTGCAGAATCTGGCGGCGCATTTTCACGATACCTACGGGCAGGCGCTGGCCAATATTCACGCGGTGATGCAGTGTGGAATTGCCGTGATCGACAGTTCGGTTGCGGGCCTGGGCGGTTGCCCATACGCGAAGGGTGCCACCGGTAACGTGGCTACCGAGGATGTTGTTTACATGCTGCACGGTATGGGTATCGAAACCGGAGTCGACATGGACAAGTTACTCGAAGCGGGGCGCTTTATCAGTGATTTTCTCGGGCGCGAACCCGTATCACGGGCAGCCACCGCGTTGTTGCGCAAGCGAGCGGGCTAGAGCGATGGGGTTACCTGAACCAGCAGAGCGAGAAAAGAAACACCACCGCAAGATCGATTGCGAGGGATATCTGCGCAGCGATGGCCTGTGGGATATTGATGTGCACATGGTCGATACGCGCAGCTATGATTGTGCTTACGATGAATTTCACCGGGATGGCATGATCAAGGCTGGCGAACCGGTGCACGATATGTGGTTGCGCTTTACCATCGATCTCGATTTCTTGATCCATGATGTGCAGGCGGCGTCGGATCAGACACCGTTCAGCATTTGTCCACGTGCCGCCGGGGTAATGCGGGATATCATCGGCTTGCGCATCGGTTACGGATGGATCAAGCAGGTACGTGAGCGCATCGGCACCGATAGGAGCTGTACCCACCTCATGGATCTGCTCGGGCAACTGGCTGCTACGGCTTACCAGACGCTGCATACCGCGATTGAAGAGCGTGAAGCCCAACAAATAGATCGCGAAAAACCGCCGATCCTGGATACCTGCCTGGCGCTCTCGAGTAGCGGCGACGTGGTCAAGAATCTGTGGCCAGAATTTTACACGCCGAAACCAGCCGGGGACTCAAAGACATGACGGTTGCCCTTGCGTTTGACATCTACGGTACCCTGATCAACCCGCACGGCGTGGTGGATGAGCTTTCGAGGCATGTCGGGGAACGCGCGCAGGAATTTTCAAATGTCTGGCGCGACAAGCAGCTGGAATACACCTGGCGTCGCGCGCTGATGCAGCGTTACCAGAATTTTCCGGTCTGTACACGGCAGGCGTTGGACTATGCCGATACCTTGCTGCAGACCGGGCTTGGGGATACCGCAAAAGCATCACTGATGGAGGTTTACCGGGTACTGCCCGCTTACGGATTGCTCGAGCATGCCGGAATCGATCAGTATTTCGAGGGCGTGGTCAGCGTGGATGCGCTGCAAACCTTCAAACCCGATCCCGATGTTTATCATCATTTCATCGAAGTTGCGGATACGCAGGCGGAAAACTGCTGGTTGGTCTCAAGCAACGGCTTCGACGTCATTGGCGCGGTGTCCGCCGGCATGAAAGCGGCCTGGTTGAAACGCTCGGAGAGCGTGGTTTTCGATCCCTGGGAATTTGAACCGACGCTCGTCGTGCGCAGCCTGGACGAACTCACGAAGAAAATTACTCCCTAAAATTCAATAGTTTATATATAATTGGAATAATTTTGTTGCGGCGCAACAAAATGCTTGACTTCTGTTTCACGAGCCCCTATATTACTTGTATTGTTGCAGTGCAACATAGATTTTAAATCTAGTTTTTAACTTTACCGAGGAACTAAACATGTACGAAGATTTCATGAAAATGGCTCAAGACAGCCTCAAGCCGATGATGAAAATGGCTGAAAACAACACTGCGCTGATGGTCAAATTGATGCAGAGCCAGGCGGATACCGCGGCTGAAATGATGCAAAGCAATCTGGCACACCTGCAGGCGCTGGTCGAAACTAAGGATATGAACGCTGCGATCGAAATGCAGCAAAAGTATGTCGAAGCGCTGAACGAAAAGCTGATGACTGTAACCAAAGAAAATTCTGCCGTAATCGAAGCAGCGATCACCGAAGCGGGCAAGATTTTTGAAGGTTCTTTAGCCGAAGTGCAGGCCCAGGCCAAGAAAACCGCTCAAAACATCGAAAAGGAAATGACCAAGGCGCGTAAGAAAGCAGCCTGATGCTGTTTACCCTGGACTCGCGTTGACCCCGGTCAAAGCGATTCCAAAAAAATTACTCCTCCAATGTTCAGGCCCGGCGTTATAATGACCCGGGCCTTTTTTTTAGGAAATTTAAAATGACTAAAGTTGTAATTGTAGATGCCGTGCGGACTCCAATAGGTGCCTTTGGCGGCGCTCTGGCGTCGCTTCCGGCTAGCCAAATGGGGGCCCTGGTGATCAAGGCCCTGCTGGAGCGAAACCAACTCGCAGCCGAACAGGTTGACGAAGTTATCCTGGGGCAGGTACTGACTGCCGGTGTTGGGCAGAATCCGGCACGCCAGGCCTCGATTGAGGCTGGTTTACCGCAGGAATGCCCAGCGATGACCATCAACAAGGTCTGCGGCAGCGGACTCAAGGCGGTGCACCTGGCGGCGCAGGCTATCAAGTGCGGGGATGCCGACGTAATTATCGCCGGCGGCCAGGAAAATATGAGCGCGTCACCACACGTGCTGCCGAAATCACGCGATGGTCAGCGCATGGGCGACTGGCAGCTGCGTGACACTATGATCGTCGATGGTCTGTGGGACGCCTTCAACGATTATCACATGGGCGTTACCGCAGAAAATATCGCGAAAAAGTACCAGTTCTCGCGCGACGACCAGGACGCCTTCGCGGCTGCTTCGCAGCAAAAAGCCGAGCAGGCGCAAAACGATGGTATCTTTGCCGAAGAGATTGTAGCGGTAGAGATTCCTCAACGCCGTGGGGATCCGGTCGTGTTTGACCGGGACGAGTACCCCAAGGCCGGGACGACTGCGGAAGGACTGGCCAGGCTGCGCCCGGCATTTGATCGCGAGGGCACGGTAACAGCCGGCAACGCATCCGGTATCAACGACGGCGCTGCCGCGCTGCTGGTGATGAGCGCCGACAAGGCGGCTGAACTGGGCCTTGAGCCATTGGCGACCGTTGCTTCCTATAGCAGCGCGGGTGTTGACCCTGCGATCATGGGAACCGGTCCGATACCGGCGACACAAAAGTGCCTCGAAAAGGCTGGCTGGTCGATTGGTGATCTGGATTTGATCGAATCAAACGAGGCCTTTGCGGCACAGTCCATGTCGGTAAATACAGACCTGGGCTGGGATACCGACAAGGTGAACATCAGTGGTGGCGCCATCGCGCTGGGTCACCCGATCGGTGCCTCTGGTGCCCGCGTCCTGGTAACGCTGTTACACGGTATGAAACGTACCGATGCGAAGCGTGGACTTGCGACGCTGTGTATCGGTGGAGGTCAGGGTGTAGCGCTTGCAGTAGAAAGATAACTGTTAGATATCAAACAAAGCTAAAGGAGAAACAATCATGGGCCGAGTAGCTCTAGTAACAGGCGGCACCCGCGGGATCGGTGAAGCCATCAGCCTGGCATTGAAAGATGCCGGAAATACAGTCGTAGCGACCTATGCCGGTAACGAAGAGGCCGCGAAAAAGTTTACCGATGACACTGGCATTCCGACCTATCGGTTCGATGTCGGAGATTACGATGCCTGCCAGTCAGCAGTAAAACAAATAGAAGCTGATTTAGGATCGGTTGAAATTTTGGTTAACAACGCCGGTATCACGCGTGACGGAACCATGCACAAGATGACCTTCGAGCAATGGAACCAGGTGATCCAGACCAATCTGACGTCCTGTTTCAACATGTGTCACGCGGTACTCGACGGCATGCGCGAACGTGGTTTTGGCCGTATCGTCAATATCGGTTCGATCAATGGTCAGGCTGGCCAGTATGGACAGGTCAACTATGCCGCGGCCAAGTCGGGAATCCATGGATTTACCAAGGCCCTGGCGCAGGAAGGAGCAGCGAAAGGTATTACCGTCAACGCCATCGCGCCCGGTTACATCGCCACCGAAATGGTGCGTGCGGTACCCGAAAACGTGCTCGAAAAGATCGTCCAGCGTATCCCGGTGGGTCGTCTGGGTGAAGCCAGCGAGATCGCTCGTGGCGTCGTTTTCCTGATTTCAGAAGATGCCGGCTTTATTACAGGCTCGACCCTGTCGATTAACGGTGGGCAACACATGTATTGAAGCGACCATGGCTATTGGTCAAAGCCGGTGCTCGAACGAGTTCCGGCTTTTTTTATGGGTGGAACAAAAGATCTAAGAGACCAGAACCGGCGACGCATCATTACCTGTATGGGCCTCCCCAATCCAGTCCCGTCAATAATTTGAACACCGGCGAATAGTTTATTTTCCTGATTGTCAGTATGATGGCTGCAAAACTCGCGTACTTGATTTTCGCCTATGCAAAAGACAGCTATTAGTCTGGTTGCCCTGGGTTGCATGGTCTGCTTCTCGCTCTCCTATGCCTCCTCTATTGCCAGGGTGACCGCGTTAAAATCGCCCGCATGGGTACAGAAGGAAAATGATAGAACCGAACTCACAAATGGCAGCAATTTTGAGATCGGAGATTACATTATTACCGGCGCGAGTGGACGGGTCGAGATGGAGCTTTGGCCCAACGCCAGCCTGCGTCTTTATCCGGATTCTGTCATCAGTTTACTGGCGAGTAGCAACACGGAATCAAGTACTCCCGGTAAGCAATCGGTACTTCAGATCCTGCAGGGGAGGATTTGTGTTGACTACAGGCCAGAGCTAAATCCTGGCTCCGTGTTCGAGGTGAATATAGGCAATACAGTCATCACTGCGATCCATCATCGTAGTGATATTTGTTTGCTGCGACAGGAAGGGTTGTCATCTGTCGAATTGCGCAGTGGCAGTGTTCAGGTCACCCACACGATAGACCCGAATATGATTATCCTTAGTAGAGCCGGTACGGAGCTGCGCATCAATGATGATGGTTCATATGAGTTACTGAGCCCTGATATTGCTGCAATAACGCCCGAAGCAGGACAGCCGTTCATCACCGAAACAGCGATCGATACTGAAGGCCCGGTTGATCTACCTGCGGAGGTGGAAGATGATTTAGCTGTGGTTGAAGAAACAGCGGCTGATGTATATGAACCAGCAAGCGATAAGAAAACAAAGAAGTACATTTACACGGTCTATCTTTTCTCGACACGCTCCGAAGAGGTCGCCAACGAGGCCAATCAGAGGTTTCAGAGCGCAGGCCATGAATCTGTAATTATTGTCACGGGACAGAATGACACGACGCGCTACCGCGTCGCGGTTTCGGGATTCAAGGCGCGGCAATCAGCCCAGGAATTTTCCGACTCGGTAGTCGGCAAACTGGGTATCAGGGATACCTGGATAGGTTATGAAATCGACACGGGTACGGCAACAGAGGCAGCCAGTAACCAGTCGATACCAGCGGCAGACGAAAAACCTTTCATGAGTGAAAGGGATATCGAGGATCAAGATCTGGTCGATGAGCCCGTTACGGAGACTGACGACGTGGCCACAACTGCAGAGACATTAACTGATGAATCAAAACCTACAATTGAAGAGAATTCATCAAACTATATTTACACGGTCTATCTTTTCTCGACACGCTCCGAAGAGGTCGCCAACGAGGCCAAGATTCAAGTCGCGGCAGTCAGCCCAGGAATTTTCCGACTCGGTGATTGGTAAACTGGGCATCAGGGATACCTGGATAGGCAGGGACCGGCAAGCTAATTAAGGCCGGCTCTCTCGTTACCGCATATCTATTTGCTGACGATCCTGATGCGATCTTCGCCCCTCAGGGACTCGCCGCTATAGGTGCCCGCCTTGATGATAATCGCGTATTCGCCTGCGCCTATCTTGAAGCCGGTGGAGCGCACATCGCACAACAGGTCCTTATAGGTATCATCGTTAATATCCTTCTCCACGCACAAACTCTTGTCGGACTTGCCCACCAGCATGATATCGACACCATTCAGCCGGATAGTGCGTGGATTGATCGAGGTCACCTCAAGCTCGGCTGATCCCAGAATTGCGACCGGGAGCACGCGCCATGCGCCGGGTTGCACGATGTTGTCAGGGCTACCGGGTATGATATCGATGGCAATCGTTGTCGGTTGCTGCTCACCGAACAGAATGTTTGCCTGAGCGATAATCGTGAATTGCCTCGACGCAGATGGCAGGATTTCCCTGTCGTTGTGGTCGCTGGACGGGGAAGCCTCAATGTTCGCCGAATAAGCTGCTGCCTGTGCTATTTCCTGGCTAGAGGTCAACCCCCTTCCGACGGACCCGGCACCCAGATCAGCGGCGCTCGCGCCCGTCGCATTCGCGATACAGGTGCAGGCCCAGAGCGTGGCGGTAACAATTGATCTCGTCATTCGTTTGTATCGAACCCCTGGTCTTTTATCGTTTGCATCGCCAGGCCAGCAGGTCTGGCAGCGACAGTCGCTGTCGCGGCATCGCGACGGATCGAACAAGTCGTTTATCAGGGTATAGTCCCTCCACCGCATTATCAATATCACGACGGGTCATATTAGCCTGGGCGGTTGCTCATCGATGATTTAACGACCTTAGTCATTAGATGCGATCAAAACCGTGGTTTTCAATGGCCGACAGATGCAGGCGATGCCGTTGAAAACGTGTACTAGGTTTGCGGGGGGATCGAGTAGGTACCGGTGGCGTGTGCGACGATATCCTGCTCGCTGTATATAGATACTTCAACCACCGCGAGGCGTTTACCGAGTTTAATAATGTTACCCCTCGCGACCAGGTCACTTTCGCCGGGTTTGCGCAGAAAGTTAATGTTGAGGCTGGTCGTAACCGCCAGCTTTATCTCGCCCAGCAGGCTCAGTACGACGGCAAACATGCAAACGTCGGCGAGCATCATCATGATTGG
>CALZHS010000148.1 GCA_945787265.1 uncultured Gammaproteobacteria bacterium
TTCGAACATTCCGACAAATGAAGGTGTATCGCCGCCATCGAGATAACCGTGCCCGCTGACCGAGTAATCGCGCACCTTTTCGATATAGTCACTGGTGTGAAACAGCTGGATACGTTCGCTGTCAGCCGAAACGGGTGTCTGGATCGCCAGTTTCTTGTCGAGCCCAAGCCTGATCAGCTCAGCCTGGAACACGTCGTGGCGCTGCGGTCCAAAAGGATGGCCATCCTTGAAACCGTAGTCGGCGAGGGCCTGGCCAAGATAAATGCAGGTGTCTTTGGAGGACATCGAGGGATACCGGTTAAAATTCCGGACACATTAAAGACCAGCCCGGCAAGGAGGTCAAATCCCAAGTGGTTGTGGGTTCAGTTACGTTCCTGATGCTGACCTATCACCCACTGATGGTCGCATTTCTGACAACGCGCGTAAATCGGCCAGGCGCCGACCCGCACCTCGAACAGGCCGTAGGTACCGCAGGAACTGCAGGTGGCTGAATTTGCACAGAGCTGGGCAAACGAAAAACGCATCCAGAAACGACGGAATAACTCGATAATTGCAATGCCAATCAGGTACAGCACGAATATTGACAGGATAGAAAAGATTCCGGAGAAGTTAACTCCGACAAGCTCGATGATGGCAACGAACAGGAAGCCGCACATCAGGCAACTCAATAGCCAGGCAAAGCTCAATAAGAGCTGTCTTTCGTGCCAACGATTGAATTTCAACTGTTGCATGACTCTGTTTTGCATGATTCGGTCCGCTGGTTTGAAGTATATTCCTGTTGTCGGCGAATGTCTGAAAACATTTAGGCTCAACGCGTTGGTGCTGGCTGGATGCCTTTCAGTGTTGGGTTTTTTTGATGCGAGCTGCACCCGTCGTGGCCAGGATAATAGCCCCGGTCGCACCAAAAAGCCGCAAATCCCGCTGTTAGTCGGCTGCAGCGAGCTGTTTTTGCAGTAACCGGCAGGCCTCGCGCCAGGGTTCAAATGCGGCTTCTGCTTCAAGCAGGTCAAGTCCAAGTTTAGAAAATGTGCCCTCGGTTGCGATGCTCCGGGCTATCGCTCCCGGGTCGGTATCACGCTCAGCGAGCGCGAGTTCGGCAGCTCCCTTTGCCATGCCCATGACCAGCTCGGCGCTCAGTTTTGCCGGGAGCCTGGGACCCTGGTTTGCCTCGATCAAGGCCTGGTAAAGCGAGAAGAACCAGCAGTAGACGCAGGCGAGCACGCTACCCTGGTTAAAGTATGCTTCGCTGTCGGTCACGATCGAGGTGCCACAGAAACTAAAAAACTTGCGGGTGAACTCGTCATCCGGGTAAATCAGGGTCGGGCTGGCGTTCACCTCGGCGCTGCTGACCGGCATCGCGCGGACTATTTTGAGCCCGTCGGGAACCGCGCTACGCAACTGCTCGACGTCGATACCTGCAACCACGCTGATCAGCGTCTGGTTAGCTTTGAATTCGAGGTTAGCGAGGGTTTCGAGGCAGTCCGGGGGACGGGTGGCAATAACGACATAGTCACTTTTTGACACGACCGACTGGTTATCGGGTTCGATTATACAGTCGCAACTGCCGGCCAGCCGTTCGGCTTTCTCGCGGTTGCGCGGGCTCAACAGTACCGGCGCCGTGTAACCGCCACGACGTATCCCCCTGATCGTATAGTCTGCAAGAGCTCCGACCCCGATAAATCCGATGGTTTGCATTATGATTCATGCCCCCTTGAAAAATCATTGCGTCCTGACTTGTCTTCGCCGCGTAGCAAAAATAACGCACGGTTGGAATAACCATGCGGAGAGCCGGCATCTTCCTTGATTTTGCCGCTGTTGTGATTGTAGAAACTGGTCGCCGGCATGATTCGCAAAACCAGCCCCATGCGACGCCTGTCCGAGCGATTCGCATCCGAACCATGTACCAGGTAGACATCATGCAGCGATAACTGTCCGGGTTCGAGTACGATATCGCGTGTCAGGCTCAGGTCGACCTGGTCGTCATCGATGACCTGCGCCAGCGTGTAGTCGTCACGGTGCTCGAAATGGTGCGAGTAAATCCTGTGTTCACGATGCGACCCCGGAATGAACTTCATGCAGCCCTGTTCGGGCGTGGAGCCATCGAGCGAAATCCACACGGTCAGTGTTTCCAGGGGTTCGATCGGGTAATAGTCACCATCCTGGTGCCAGGGTGTGGCCTTGCCCGTCTTTGCCGGTTTTCCGAAAATGGTGACGCCCCAAAGAATGAGATCACCGCCGATCAGCTGCTCGACCATATCCAGGATCTCGGGAATGTGCGCAAACTCGAGCCATTCGGGATTGCCCTTAACGCCGTAAGTGCCGTTGGCGTCGAGATGAGGCCCGAGGATAAAGTCCGCAGAAAAGTCAGGATTTTCCCTGTTGTCTTCGAGAAGCTTTTGGTAGAGCTGGTTGATGCGCGCAAGCGTTGACCCTGGTAACCGGTAACCTGACGGGATCACCAGGCCATCACGGTGATAGGTGTCGATTTCCTGAGCGGTCAGCGGCATCGCCAGAGCATATTACAAAGCCTTAAATGGGTACAGCCAGCAGTGCCGAATCGTGATATCTTTTTCGACACCATGAATCAGCAGATACTGCAAATAACCAGTGAACCAATCGGTACCGGTCAGGAGCGCGTCTGCTACCGGCATCCGCAGGATGCGGGCAAGGTCATCAAAATCCAAAAAGGAGCAACCGACAAGCAAACCCGGCGTGAGCTGGCGCTTTATAAGCATCTGTCGCGACGCAAGATGAATAATTTTGAACATATCCCTCGTTATTACGGGATGATACAGACCAACCTTGGTGAGGGCTTTGTCGTTGACCTGATATCGGATTTCGATGGCAATGTCTCCAAATCCCTATGGTGGCATTTCGAACGGGGCTACCCGGTGGCTGAGTTCCAGCCCTATCTGGAAGAGCTCAAAAAATACCTGCTTGATAACCTGGTTGTCTTCAGCGTCGATATGGGGCGATACAACATCCTGTTCCAGAAGACATCACCACACCAGGCGCGCCTGGTCGTAATCGATGGTCTCGGCAATCACACCGCGATCAACTGGCTAGATAACATCGCCTATTTTGCGCGCCGCAAAATAAAGCGTCGTTGGCGGCGTTTTATCGGCCGGCTGAATAACTACTCGGCCGAAATATTGCGGGCCAACGACTTGGCTCCGAGGACGCTCGATGCGGCCTATAGAAGGGCAGGATGAAAGCATGAGTAAGCCAGGCAGCGAAATCGAACAGTATCTGCGGTCTCATCCTGAGCCCTCGCATCTCGATGTGTTGATCATCGATCTGTGCGGCAACGCGGTCGGAAAGCGCCTGCCGGCAAGCGCCATGGCTTCGGTCTTCGATCACGGCACACCGGTTTGCGCTGCCATGCAGCTGGTTGACGTTATGGGAAATACCGAAGACCCGATGGGATACGGTTTTTCGGATGGTGATCCCGACGCTTTTGCGGTGCCGGTCCCCGGAACCCTGTGCCCGGTACCCTGGCTGTCGGGCAACAAGAGCCAGGTATTGTGCGAATTTGTCAGCGCCAGTGACGGACAGCCGCTCTGGTATGAACCGAGGCAGGTATTAAAGAAGGTTTTGAATCGGTTTAACGATTTGGGTCTGAGTCCTCGGCTTGCGGTCGAACTTGAATTTTACCTGCTCGAGAGTCAGCGTGATCGTAACGAAAAGCCCATTGCGGCAGCTTCACCGCGGACCGGTCTGACCGAGACCAATGGCAAGGTGCTGTCACTGGATAAGCTGGATGAATTCGATGAGGTACTGGGCAATATAGAAAGTGCCTGCCGCCAGCAAAACATCCCGACCACGTCGATGATCAGCGAATACGGTGCCGGGCAGTTCGAGGTAAACCTGCAGCACCAGGATGACCCTTTACTGGCGGCAGATCATGCTGCCTTGTTGCGCCGCGCGGTACAGGGTGCCAGTCGCGGGGTGGGATTCGATGCCAGTTTCATGTCCAAGCCTTTCGCCGATCAATCGGGTAGCGGCATGCACGTTCACCTGAGCCTGATCGATAGCGATGGCAACAATGTTTTCGATCCCGACCGGGACAATGGTGATCAGATGCTGGGACAGGCGGTGGCAGGACTGCAGTCGACCATGGCCGAGGCGATGGCGATATTCGCCCCTAACCTGAACGTCTATCGTCGCTTCAAACCCGATGAGTTTGTGCCGGTGACAACGGACTGGGGCGATAACAATCGGTCGGTCGCATTTAGGATTCCGCCCAGCGACCCGGCTAATCGACGCATCGAGCACCGGGTATCGGGTGCCGAGGCCAATCCCTACCTGGTGATTGCCGCGATACTGGCCGGCGTGCAGCACGGTCTTACGGCAAGGCTGGACCCCGGTGAAAAACATGGAGGTAATGCGGGAGCCGAGGCTGATCGGGATCTGCCGTTAAACCTGTGGCAGGCGCTCGATTCAATGCGGCGTGCGTCTATCCTGCCTGAATACCTGGGTGATGATTATTTACAGATTTATGCCGACGTGAAGCAGGCCGAGTTCGAGGCTTTTATGGATGCCATACACCCGCGCGAGTATGAATGGTATCTCTAGGAAGATTCAGAGGCTGACTGGCATTCGATGCACAGGGTAGCAGCGGGCTGTGCCTGCAGGCGGGCAAATGCAATCGGCTCTTCGCATCGTACGCAAATGCCATATTCCCCGGCTTCGATACGCTGTAATGCAAGTTCTATATGCTGCAGCAGCTGTTGGGTCTGTTGCTGATTGGCGATCGCCATCTGTTGTTGCTGAATAGCATCGATCCGCGAAACCCTGCCAACCGATTGTTGATCAAGCGTGACCGGTTTGGTCGACGAGTCACGGTTTGCAAGCTGCACGTCGAGTTCCTGTTGCTTGTCGATAAGCAGGGATTGCAATTGTTCGAGTTGTTTCTCGTCGAGGGTTGGCGTGGACATGGATCAGGATAGACCTGTAGCCCGACGATACGCGGCTTCAAAACCTTTTCCGGTGCGCATAGTGGTGTCCCGAAAATGGTCTGCGACGTGTGCTTTGTTCATTACCCGTTGACCCAATGAGTTAACTGATTTCATCGTAGATTTGTTCCAGTTTGGCGCACTGTTTGCGCACATCAAAATGCTGCTCGACGCGAAGACGTCCAGCGGCACCCATATCACGACGCAGGCTGGAATCTTCAAGCAGGCTTGCGATCGCGGCTGCGAGACCGGTAACGTCTCTTTCCTCGCTTAACAGAGCGGTTACACCATCTTCCACAGCCTCGACCAGGCCACCGCTGCGGAAACTGACAACCGGGGTTTGCAGGGCCTGGGCTTCAAGAAATACCATGCCGAGACCCTCGGTATCGCCGTCAGCCGCGGTGACGCTCGGGGCAACAAACAGCCAGCAGCGCGCCAGCTGCTCGCGAATTTCTGCGGCGCTTGCGGCACCGATAAAATTGACGTTCAAATCCCGGGTTATCGCTTCCTTCGCCTTCACCGATGATATTCAGTCGAAGGTCGGAAAATTTCGGCTTTAGTTGCTCCATTGCCTGCAATAAATAAGTGCAGCCTTTCTTTTCGACCAGGCGCCCCACGAATAGCAGCGAAGGCTGATCAGACTCACACTTGGACTGGGTGAATTTGTCGAGATCGATACCAATATAGTGCTGAATCAGCTTGCGCTCAGGGCAGCCCTTTGCCAGGGCCTGGCTGGCAATAAAATTCGAAACTGCGATTACACGATTAACGCGTTCAAAGAAACGCCGATGTAATGGATTCCGGGTTGTCGCATTTTCGTGCTTGGTAATATCGTGTCCATGAACAGTGGTAACCAGAGGTAGATCGAGACGCGTGGCCAGTTTTACAGCATCGAGACCATCGTTAAAGAAATGCGCATGTATTAATGACGGCGTTTCCCTGTTTATGGCCTCCACCCAGGCATCGCCTCCTGCGAGTCCCCGTCGAAACCGGAGTTTCGCCAGCGATACCAACCTGCTGTGATCGCTTAGCAGGATGCTTGTCGATCCCGTCAGCAAGTCAAAACCGGATCGATCTTTTTGATAGCCACAAAAAACCGGTTTGTAGTGGGGAAGCAGTTTTCCCTGATCCGCTATAAACGTCTCCGAGTATGAGAGTAAGCGTTTGCGGAAAATTGCAACGGTCGAAGTCAAGGTTGTTTTTTCATCTATGCGGCGAGTTATCAGGCCAGGCCACGATTTATAGTTTCAGGGATGGGACAGGTTTCGTCTTACCTGTTTGATTGCCAATTGCAATTTAATATAGCGGCTAATACTGCGCAGGCCAAGCCGGTCGCGGAAGATTATATGAAAAAGCCGGATATCCCATTGCCGACATTTTTGCATGATGGTGTCCAATACATCTGCGGCACTGGTAGATGAAATTTTGCGGCACTCACGGGCAATCTGGGCCATGGTCCGTACCAGCAAATCCTTGTGTGCGCGTTTCTGTTTACTACTGGCAGCAAACTTACCCGCAAGTTCGACTGCGCTGAGCCAGTCGACGTACGAACCTTTTTCATATTTGCGGCTGGTCGATCCGGTCTGATGCTTGCGGTAGCAATAAACATTTTTG
>CALZHS010000149.1 GCA_945787265.1 uncultured Gammaproteobacteria bacterium
AATGAGGCGCAGTGTTACACCAGTCGCAAGCAGAATTCCTTTGTCGACAGCAACGGGATTCTCCACCTGGTCGCGAAAGAAGAAAGCTTCAGCGGTCCCGCGCATTCGTTAGATCATCCCGATTACGATAGCAGCGATACGTCGGTCACGAAGTCTTATACTTCGGCCCGCCTGCGAACCAGGAACCGGTTCGACTTCAAATACGGTCGCGTCGTGGTTCGCGCCAACCTGCCGGGTGGCCAGGGCATGTGGCCGGCAATCTGGATGCTGTCGACGGACGAGGTTTACGGCGGATGGCCGTCCAGCGGCGAGATCGATATCATGGAGGCGGTCAGCCTCGGCACGGCAGGCAAAGACAACGAAATACATGGCTCGATGAATTACGGCATGAAATGGCCGCAGTGGTCGGCGCAGGGTAAAAGCTATGTATCCCCCAGGAGTTTTACCCGCGAATTCCACGACTTCATGATCGAATGGGAAGCGGACGAAATACGCTGGTTTGTCGACGGCGTGCACTACGCGACGCAAACCTCGGCCGGCTGGTTTAACTATGTCTGGGGCAACCAGCAGACGGGCTTTAGCGTGGCTAATCCAAGGGCACCCTACGATCAGAAATTTCACCTGCTGTTAAACCTGGCGGTCGGTGGACACTGGCCGGGGCAGCCGGACAGGAACTGGCAAGAGGATCGTGAATTCCTGGTCGATTACGTTCGAGTCTTCCAGTGTGACTCCGGTAATCCCGACGGAACCGGCTGCGCTTCGGCACCCGATGCGCCGATTGATACATCCATCGAAGCTATTGCGGATGCCGGTGGCCCGCGGGTTAACCGTTTCCCGGTTTTTGAGGACGGTCCCGAGACACTCGCATTCAAAGCCGGTGGCGAGACAATCACGAATACCCTGGTGATCAACAGCTGGATGCAAACCCCGGGTAATGTCGTCATCGAGGCACCGGACATTGGCGGCGAGCGCGGTAAGGTGCTGGATATTCGCTTTAGCGGCCCCGGCAATGTTTTCTTCTCTTCCGCCGACATGAGTGATTTCGAGGCTTTTGCAAACGGCTTTCGCCTTGAAGGTGGCACCGCGTGGAGCAACCATGGAACGCTCGAGTTCGACCTGCTGGTCAAAAGCATTGATGCCGGAACCAGGCTGGTGGCCAAGGTCGATAGCGGCTATCCGGACCTGGGGCAATACCTGATCGAGACGCCGGCCGTCGGGGAATGGACCCATGTTGCTATTCGTGTTTCCGACCTGCTCGCCAATCCGCTCGAGGGTGGTAAAGGTATCAACCTGGGCGACGTGGCCAACCTGATCGTGATCGAGGCGACGGGGAGTTCAAGGGCCAGTATTCAGCTCGATAATATCTCACTTTCCTGCGCCGTAAACGAGTTTTCCAAGTCATGGCAATGGGATACTGAGTGCTCGATCGAGCCGGCGCTTGCGACCAGGTAAATAAGGCCATCGCCGCGGTACCGGGGCCGACGTTCGGTCATTGTTCCGATACCCTGCCGCGCAGCAGTTTCGTCCTGCCGCGTTGGGTTTTGCTGTCGAGGCGCTTGCGTTGTGAATTTTTGGTAGGTTTGGTCGGCTTTCTTGCTTTTGGCACCACCGCCACTGACTTTAGCAGTTCCTTTAATCGCTCAAGTGCGGCTTGTCGATTTTTCTCCTGGGTGCGGAATTGCTGCGCCTTGATAATCACGATGCCGTCCTTGCTGATGCGCCGATCGCGCAGCTTCAGCAATCTTTTCTTGTAAAAACCGGGCAACGATGAGGCATGAATATCGAAGCGCAGGTGAATCGCCGACGAGACCTTGTTGACGTTCTGACCGCCGGCCCCCTGCGCACGGATCGCCGACAGTTCGATTTCATCTGCGGGGATAGAAACGTTGCGGGAGATTTGCAGCATGGTTGAATGATCGTCATCAAGCTGGAGAGCTCAGGCTAACCGATCAAATCCTAAACCGCAAAGTGCTGCGCTCAAAGTCCTCCACTAGTACACATCCTCGGCGCAATGATTCCCACCATTGTTCCGGGCCTGAACGAGGCGTCGGACCACCTCAATCCCTACTCGAAATTCCGCAGAAAACAGCGGTTTCTCGTCATTCCGGCCCCCGAGCCGGAATCCATAATTAAGACTCCACGGAGGACTAGCCGGGCGTAGCCCGGGTCATATCAGGAGTAGTAGTTTGGATAGATTGCGGGTCAAGCCCGCAATGACGGCGAGGATTGAGGTGATCCGACGCCTCGTTCAGGCCCGGAATGACGGGGGGTCTCAGGCGTTGCGCTCGGTATTGATGGCGTGCGCAAAACTTTCGAGGTCGAGTTGGTGCGGCCAGTCTTCCAGGTTGACTGATAACTTGCGGCGCCAGTTGGGATACTCATCGATGGTACCGGGCACGTTCACCTGGTTTGCTTCGCACAACAGGTCTTCGAGTTGAACCATTAACAACATCGACTGTGATCGCGCGAGGTAGCGCTGTACCGATTCGGCCAGTTCGGCGCAGAAGCCCTCGGCACCATGATATTGACTATCCGCTTCACTGGCGACCAGGTTTTCCCGTCGTAGCGCCGCCAGGATTTGATCGCGGTCCTGCTGACGGATATGCCGCTGCTGGTTTCGGAAATCGTCTGACGGATACAAATCGAGTTGCTCGCGCAAATCCAGGTCAGATCCCCGCCAGAAGCCTTGCAGCGTCGGCAGGTCGTGCGAGCCCGACGTGCACAGGGAATAACGTGGAAAATCTGCCGGTGGCTTGATGGTTCCGTGGTGCCAGTCTTTCTCGAAACAGAGCACCCGGTAGGACAGTATTTTATTGATTTCCAGGGCATGACGAACGTCGTCCGGCACCGTACCCAGGTCTTCGCCGATAACGAGACAGCGATTGCGCAGGCTCTCGAGCGCAAGAATCCCGAGCAGGTCCGCAAACGGGTAAGAGACATAGGTACCCTCGTCGGGCGAGCATTCCGGCGGCACCCAGAACAGTCGCGTCAATCCCATGATATGGTCAATCCGCAGCGCAGCGGCATGGCCCATGTTGGCGCGCAGGGTATGAATGAACGATCGGTAGGCCTCGTCGCGCAGCGCCTGAGGTTGCGGTGGTGGTAATGCCCAGTTCTGTCCGTTCAGATTAAAATCGTCAGGAGGCGCACCAGTGCCCATGTTCAGCGCGTGGACGGATTGATGTGCCCAGCTCTGCGCCGAAGACTTTTCAATGCCAACCGCGAGGTCGCGGTAAATGCCGACGCACATGCCCTGTGCCTTGCATTTTTGATGGACAGCGGCCAGCTGCTGCTCGGCGTTCCACTGCAGGTACTGGTGAAACTCGATCTCGTCACCGTGTTCCGAGGCCCAGGCTGTTACCGTTTCTGAATCCGGGTCTTTATAAGTTTCGGGCCATTTCTGCCAGCGGTCGATTGCGGCATCCTGCTCGAGAAAAAAGGCCTGCAAGGCTTCGAACAGGGCGAACCTGTATAAATCCACACCCCCTTCATGTCGGAACTGATGGAAGGCTTTAATCCGTTCCGGGTCCTGAACCTGTTTTTTGAACGCCCGGTAAAGCAACGCCAGAACATTTAACTTGACGTCCCATACCTTGCCATAATCGATCAATTCGAGTTCGCGCAAGGCTTGCAGGTCGGCCTGGAATTTTTCATTCGCTACGCGCTGCCGCGCTTCATTATCCTGTCTGAATTCATCGATCGCCTCGATATCCAGGTAAACAGGATTAAGAAAGTCACGACTCGACGGACTGTACGGGCTTGCTTTTTCGGGAAGCTGTGAGAACAGCGCATGCAGCGGGTTCAGGCCGAGCACGTCGACCCCGAGCGGGGCCAACATCTCGATGAGTGAATGCAGGTCGGTAAAATCGCCGATACCCCAGTTGCGCCTTGATCGTAGCGAAAACAGCTGGACACCAACACCCCATATTTTTTTACCGTCACCCAGTTCGGGTGGTTGATAACAGGTGTCTGGCGCGACCACGAGGGTGGAATGCGTTTCCGTGCCGTCAGCTGTCCTGATGTTTAGCCGGTGATAACCCGGCTTATCGAATTCCGGCAAGGTCAGGTCGAATCGCATCAAGCGTGTGCCGTCAACTGTGGTTTCGTCGACAACATCCTGCGAGTTAATCGTCCAGCTACCGTGGTGGCGTTGACCCGATTCCTGGTATAGCTCCCAGTCAAGCATCGAATCTGCCTGGCGTTCGTTAAGGATCAGGGACAGGCCGATCGGCGAATCGCTCTGCCGGCAAACCACGACAGGTGGCACGATTTGCCGCCATTTTCGGGATTCCATTTCACGCAGACTGCGTTCGATATCGTCATCACTGTTAACCGGCATCTGCAGCGCTGCCAGTAGTGACATTTTGACATCAAGGCTGGGCTCGTGACGTTGTCCGCGTATGTCGTGGTAGTCGAGCGCGATACCGCAGGCTGCGCATAGCGCGTCCAGTCGCTCGTGGTTGGTTATCGGCATCGCGGCTTTATCCTGCCTGCATTACAGGTAAGTCTCCAGGGGTTCTGCATTTTGACGTCGTCATTGTAGACTGCCAATAATGCAAAACGATTACATCAATAATTCGAACAACTGTACCGAGCGCTCCTCGATCATCACGGACTTGTTTCCGTTGATCGGTGTTTCGTCAGTCGTCGTGGTGAGCACACGATTCCAGTGAAACTCGCTCTTCGGCAGCACAAACTCGACCGGGGTCGGGTCGGCGTTAAAAACGATGAGCAACGCGGCTTCGGTTTCACCGTCAAAGCGCGGATCACGCGCGGGCAGGACTTCGGCTGCTAACAGCATGGCGAGAAAGTTATGCCGAGTATCATGCCAGTCGGCGTCCTGCATGGTTTCGCCGTCGGCACGCATCCACTGAATGTCGCTGAAACCACTGGGCTTGAACTGTTCCTCGCCATGCACGAACCGGTCGCGATGCAACATCGGGTAATCGATTCTCATTTTGATCAGGCGACGCACGAACTCGAGTAGTTCCGATTCGTGCTCAAGGGCGGACCAGTCCAGCCAGGTGAGCTCGTTATCCTGGCAGTAGGCGTTGTTGTTGCCCTGCTGGCTGCGACCGAGTTCATCCCCGGCGAGCAACATCGGGGTTCCCTGCGCGAAAAACAGTGTCGCCAGCAGGTTGCGGCGCTGGCGCTGGCGCAGTTGATTAATCTCCAAATCATCGCTTTCACCTTCGACGCCATAGTTGTTACTGAAGTTGGCGCTGTGACCATCATGGTTAGCCTCACCGTTGGCTTCATTGTGGCGCTTGTTAAAGCTGACCAGGTCCGTGAGCGTGAATCCATCGTGGCTGGTGATCGAATTAATGCTGGCCGAGGGCCTGCGACCATTGTGCTCGAACAGATCGCTCGAGCCGTGCAGGCTGCGCGCCAGTTCCGGCAAAACCCCGGAATCGCCGCGCCAGTAGCGACGCACACAATCAC